>JAOPVO010000350.1 GCA_025966155.1 Pseudonocardiales bacterium | reverse complement strand
GCGGTGGCGATCAATAGCGCCCAATCCAGCCGGGCGCGCCGTTCCGCGATCGCATCGATTTCCGACGGCGAGGCCGGCTTCGCGCTTCTCGCGCCTGAGCAGTTGGCGCACCCCGAGATTGCGGAGCTTCTGCGGACCGCCGACGTACGGCAATTCGTGGTGGACGAAGCGCACTGCGTCGCAGCCTGGGGCCACGACTTCCGGCCCGACTACCTGCACATCGGCGGCATGGCGGCGCAGCTCGGCCGGCCCCCCATTCTGGCGCTGACGGCAACCGCCTCGCCCCGCATCCGCAGCGAGATCATCCGCGTGCTCGGCATGAACGACGCGGAGATCGTCGTCGGAGAGGTCGACCGTCCAGAGATATGGCTCGGCGCACGAAGCGTCGCAGATGAGCCGGCTGTCGATCAGGCCATCGCCGATGCCCTTCGACAGGAACTGGATGCCCGCAACGGGTCAGGGCGGACCATCGTCTACACGCCGACCCGAGCGCGCGCCGAGCGACTGGCCGCCCAGCTAGCCGGCCAGGAGCTGGAACCGAGGCTCTATCACGGCGGATTGGGCCGGGCCGCCCGCGAATCCGTTCACCGGGATTTCCGTTCCGGGCGGGCGGGCGTCGTGGTCGGCACAAACGCCTTCGGCCTGGGCGTCGATCGCCCCGACGTCCGGCTGGTGCTGCACGCGGACGCTCCCGGGAACCTGGACTCCTACTACCAGGAGGCCGGACGGGCTGGGCGCGACGGGCAGCCATCGCGCGCCCTGCTCGTCACGCACCCCGGCGGCTTCGGCGTGCGCAAGTACTTCGCGTCCGGCGCCGGGCCGCCCGCCGCCCTGCTCAGGCTCGTCCTGGAAGCCGCAAGCGCGGGACCCATGAGGGTCGGCAGCCTGGCCCGGGCCGTGGGCGCCTCCCCGGCCCGGACCCGCGCCGCCGTGAACGGCCTTCTCGCGGTAGGCGCACTCCGGGAGGACAGGAACGGCGTGCGCGCTATCCAACGGCTCAGTGCCGACGCCGCGATCGAGGAGGCCCGCGCCGCGCAGGAGCGGCGCACAGCCGAGCAGCGCTCAGCGGTCGAGCTGGTGCGCCGGTACGCCGAGACCAGCGGCTGCCGGAGGCGCCTGATCCTGGAGCTGCTGGGGGAGGACGCGCGGCAACCCTGCGGCAACTGCGATAACTGCGATAGCGGTGGCGAGGCCGTCCTCACGGACCTGCCGTTCGAGCTGGGCGCAACGGTTCGGCATCCGGAGTGGGGCGAAGGCGTCGTCGAGCTATACGAGCCTGACCGGATCACCGTGCTCTTCCACCACGCGGGACACAAGACGCTGTCGCTGCCCCTGGTTCAGCAGGGCCAGCTGCTGACGCCCGCACGCTGACTCGCAGCCACGTAGGACTCCCGCTCGAGCCCGTACGAGTGCCCACGTTCCCGGCGGGGTAGGCGGCCCGGATGGACCACCTGCACGTGCTGGTCACCGGCGGCGCCGGCTTCGTCGGCTCCCATCTTTGCGAGGCGCTGCTGACCACCGGCGCCCATGTCACGGTCATCGATGACCTCAGTACCGGCTCAGCGGCCAATCTCGCGCTGCTGGCCGATGTCGCGCCTTCGACCGAGTCGTTCCGGTTCATCGAGGCCGACATCGTCGAGGGGCTCGGCGATCTCCCGGGGATAGATCGGTGGCGGTTCGACCAGATCCTGCACCTGGCGTCGCCCGCCTCGCCGCTGGACTATTTGAGGCTGCCGATCGAGACGCTGCGCACCGGCGCCGAAGGCACCCGGCACGTGCTGGACGTCGCCCGGCGCCACGGCGCCCGCATCGTGATCGCCTCGACCTCGGAGGTGTACGGCGATCCGGAGGTGCATCCGCAGAGCGAGGAGTACTGGGGCCACGTCAACCCCATCGGCCCCCGCAGCGTGTACGACGAGGCCAAGCGCTACGCCGAGTCCTTGACCATGGCCTATCGGCGGGCCCATGGCGTGAACACCGGCATCGTCCGGCTGTTCAACACCTACGGCCCGAGGATGCGCACGGACGACGGGCGCGCGGTCCCCGCATTCGTCACCCAGGCGCTGCGGGACGAGCCCGTCACGATCGCCGGCGACGGCGGCCAGACCCGCTCGCTGTGCTACGTCGATGACACCGCGGCCGGCATCCTCGCGATGGCCCGAAGCGACGAGCCGGGTCCGATGAATCTGGGCAATCCGCAGGAGGTCTCCATTCGGGAGCTCGCGCTGGAGATCATCCAGCTGTGCGGGTCGCGTTCGGAGCTGGTGCAGGTGGAGCGCCCGGTCGACGATCCCCAGCTCCGCCGACCGGATATCGCCAAGGCGCAGGCGCGGCTCGGATGGGAACCGGCGATTCCGCGCATCGAGGGCCTGCGCCGCACCATCGACTGGTTCGCCGCCACGGGAATCGCCAGCGCCTCGGCCCAGCCCGAAAGCCTGCCGGAAGCGCTGGACGCGCCGCACCGGGCCGGCGACCGCTCGGTGACCGACTCCCGGCTCACCCACTGACCGCTCCCCGCGCGTAAGGCTCGGATGGGGCCGCGGTCGGCTCGTACGGCCGACGGCCGGGGGCACGCACTGTCCAACCCGCGCTTTGCCATGCGCCTCGATCAACGATGTGACGAGCGTCGATCATGACCGGCAGCCGAACCCAACCAGCGGCCTGCGTCGGATCGATCCGCGCGAACTCCGGCCATTCGGTGAGCACCATGGTCAACTCGGCGCCCAGCATCGCCGCCTGCGCCGAGGCCACGTACTCCGCAGCGGGAACATCGATCGCGGCCCGAGCCATCGCCTCCGGGTCGTACACGCGCACCCGTGCGCCTTCCGCGGCCAGCCTTGCGATGACCGCGAGTGCCGGGGACTCCCGCACGTCATCGGATCCGGCCTTGAATGCGGCGCCCAGCGCGGCGATGCGCACCCCTGCGAGATCACCGCCGACAGCGTCGCGCGCGGCCGACACGACGCCCGTGCGGACCTGCTCGTTGACCGCGTCGACGTCCTCGAGGAACGCCACGGCGTCGCCCACACCGAGCTCCTCGGCGCGCGCCTGCAGCGCATGGAGGTCCTTAGGCAAGCAGCCGCCGCCGAAACCGAGACCAGGAGCGAGTGATCCCGCGCCGATCCGCGGATCCAGGCCCAGTCCCTCAGCCAGCGTCACGACGTCGGCGTCCGCGGCGTCGCAGACCTGCGCCATGGCGTTGATGAAGGAGATCTTCGTCGCCAGGAAGGCGTTCGCTGCGACCTTCATCAACTCCGCAGTGGCCAGATCGGTGACGATAACCGGGCAGCCGGCCTGGATCAGCGGCGCGTAGACCCGCCGCAGCAGTACCTCGCTGCGCTTGTCGCCATCGGCGATGCCGAGCACCAGCCGGCTCGGTCGCAGGGTGTCCTCCACAGCGTGGCCCTCACGCAGGAACTCCGGATTCCAGCACAGCGACACCTCGATGTCGGGACGCAGCCGGCGCAGGAGCGCCAGCAGCGACGCCGCTGTGCCGACGGGCACGGTGGACTTGCCTACCACGACATCGCCGGCACGCAGTTGCGGCGCGAGGGCGCGCAGGGCGCTGTGCACCGGGCCTAGATCGCAGCGCTTCCCGTTTGCCTCCTGTGGTGTCGGCACACACAGGAAGTAAATGTCCGCCTCTACGGAAGTCGGATCTGTTGTGAAAGTGAGCGAGCCGGCATCGCGCCAACTTCCCAGCATCGGGGCCAGGTCCGGTTCGTAGAACGGCACCCGGCCCGCGATCAGTGCCTCGACCTTGATGGCATCGGAGTCGACGCCGACCACGCGGTGGCCGAGGCTGGCCATGCAGATCGCGTGTGTGGCGCCCAGGTAGCCGGTACCGAGAACGGCCAGGGCGATGCCGTCCGAGCTCGGCTGGGGGCGTGCGCGAGCAGGCAGAGAACGGGGATCCCCGACAGCATGTCCGCGGCTCATGGCAATCTCACTTCGCTAGCAATGCATCAGGTTGGGGAAGCTGTCTACTTAGCCCCGACGGTCTCTGCCCCGGGCCACGGAGAAGCACACTCGGGGTTTATCCGGTTCTCGCGTCGGGCACCGAGCGTCTACAGCATTCAGCCGAGAGTGCGCATACTCCCGCCGCGATGGCGCGGCACGTGACTTCCGCGATCAGGAGATCCCAGGGTGCGCATACTCGGTGTCAATGCGATCTACCACGATCCCTCGGCCGCCTTGGTTGTCGACGGCCGCGTGGTCGCCGCAGCGGAGGAGGAGCGCTTCTCCCGACGCAAGCACGGCAAGAGGCCCGTGCCGTTCTCGGCGTGGGAGCTGCCGGAGCAGGCAGCCGCTTGGTGCCTTGCGTCGGCGGGATTGCGGGCCGGGGACCTCGACGCCGTCGCCTATAGCTTCGACCCGGCGCTGCACCTCCCGCCGGAGCAGGTCGGGTTGTTCGATCCGTGGGACCACCTGCGATTGACCTATGCGCAGACCGCACCCGGCTTCCTCGGAACGGTGTTCCCTGATCTCGACCAGTCCAGGGTCCGCTACGTGCGCCACCACGTCGCCCACGCCGCGTCGGCGGCTCTCGCGGCCCCCTTCGCAGGCGACTGCGCTGTTCTTGTCCTGGATGGGCGCGGCGAGCGGCACAGCCA
>JAOPVO010000332.1 GCA_025966155.1 Pseudonocardiales bacterium | reverse complement strand
CCGCCAGGTAACGCGGGCGGCGGGCCGGGTCGGTGCGCAACTGCTCCACCAGCGCGCGGTTCAGCGCCAGGGCCTCCCGTGGATGGCCGGCATCGGTGACCAGCCGCGCGACCTCCCACGTGACGGCCGGGTGGGCGGCGGGGTCGGTCAGCACCGGTGCGTAGGTGGCGACGACGGACGCGCCGCGCTCCTCGGCCCGCGCCCACAGCCGCCGCAGCGCCGCCGCGTCATGGAGATACGCCGCGGGAAGCGTCGCGAGGTCGCCCAGCGTCGCCGCCACACCGGCGATGTCGCCTGCGCCCAGCTGCTGCCACGGCAGCTCGTCGAACCGGCGCATCCCCGGCTCGGCCGCCGCGAAGTACCGGGCCAGCACCGCGTGCGCCGCGGCCTCGGCGTCCGGCGTCGCCAGGTAGCGGTCGCGCACCGCCGTCCGGTGGATCTCACTGGCCAGCGCCAGCATCCCGCCGCGGTCGACCAGGGCGCCGTCGCAGGCCAGGAAGGCCGGGGTCCAGACGGCGCGCGGCAGCGGCCCGGCGGACGCATCGGCCGACAGCAGCTCCAGCAGCTCGGACTCAGAGATGCCCCGCCGCGCGGCATAGAGCGCGCGGAAGGCATCGCCGATCAGCCCCGGCCGCTCGCCCTCGAAGTCGCGCTCATAGCGGGCGAAGACCAGCTCGAGCAGATCATCGACGGTGACGGCGGCCAGGTAGTGGTCGAGCACGGCGCCGATCGTGAAGTGGTCCCCGTGCTGGCGCAGCTCGTCCAGAACCGTCCGGAGGTACAGCTCGTTGCCCGTATTCGGCGCAGTGGCGATGTGCTGGAGGTGGTGCGGGTCCAGGCCCTTGGAGAACCGGGCCAGGTACTGCGCCGACAGCGTCGCCCGGGCCTCGACCGGGAAATCGGCCAGTGGCAGCACCGCGAACCCCAGCCGGGCCGCCGCGGCGAGTGGACGCGGGCCCTCGCTGGCCACGACCACCCGGAGGTTCGGTGGCGCTTGGGGCAGCCAGGTCAGATCGGGCGCGCCGAGGGTGTCGTCGAGCAGATGCGTGCCGGTGACAACGAGAACCGCCCGCAGCGGCGCGGATCCCCACGCGTTGACAGCAGCGAACCATTGCTCGCGAAGCACCAGCGGATCGACCGACGGGTCATCGGCGCGCACGGCCCCGGTCGCGGCGTCGCGCAGCGCCAGCAGCAGGCGCCGCTGCATCGCCGTCGGGTCGCTGGCCTGCGGGCCGGCCTCGACGTGGTGCTCGAGGACCACATTGTCCGGGTGCGCCTGGCGCCAGCGGGCGGCCCAGAGCGCGGCCTGCCCGTCGCCGCCGGAGCCGGGCTCGCCGGAGATGAGCAGGGGCCCACCGGAAGATGCGCCGTGCTCGTCCAGGCGGCCCTGCTCGAAGGGCCGCGGGAAAGCCTGCGCACTATGCACTTGCGCGAAGGCGGTGTGCACGGCGTCGTCGCGCTCCTCCTGCGACGGCAGCACACCGGCGGGGAAGCGCGCCTCGACCAGCGCGGTGAGGTCGGCCAGCACCCGCTCGCCCAGGGACCGCGCGTCGGTGTAGTCGGCGACCGGCAGCCCTGACGCGCGGACCCGGGAGCGCAGGTCGTCCAGCATCGGCGCCAGCGCAGGATCGGCGTCGACCAGGCCCTCGCGGATCGCCGGCGGCTGGGCATCTGTCCATGCCGGATCGCGCAGATAGAAATAGGCGTGCTGCGCGGCCTCGGGATCGTGCAGGACGCCGTGGATGATCTCCAGCTCCGTCACCGACTTGCCGGCGCTCTGCGGAAGCCAGCCGATCCGCTCCACCAGGTCCGCTGCGATCTCGTCTGGCACCCACCCGTACCGCTGGCCGAGCATGCCGATGAAGTACGGGCGGCTGCGGTCGATCTCGGCCAGGCACAGCGGCAGCACGGCGCCCTCGGCCTTCTGCTCATCCGTGACGCCCCAGCGCAGATCGATCTCCGCGAACGTCGCCCCGCGGGACTCGCACAGGCGCCGGATGATCGGGAAGACGCGCTTGACCAGCTCCTCGCGCTCCTCCTGCATATCGCGGAAGGTGGAGGACACGAAGACGCGGATCGACCGGCCGGCGTCATCGAGCAAGCTATGCGTCATGGCTGCAGAGTCTCGCGCGGAGGATCGGCCTTTGTCGCCGCCCGGCGCCAACGATTCACTGCGCCCGATGCGTCTACCTGGCATGGGGCCACGCCGACAGCCGGACAAAGCGCGCGATACGGACGCCTTCGACGCGTTCGTCGCCGCGCACTCCCGTCAGCTGCTGCGCGCGGGCTGGCTGCTGTGCGGGGATTGGGCGCTGGCCCAGGACCTCGTGCAGACGACGCTGACCTCGACGTGGACGTCATGGGACCGGGTTTCCGCCGCTGACCATCCCGAGGCGTACGTGCGTCGATCGCTGGTCAACGCCTACCTCTCGGCCGCCCGGCGGCGGTCGTTCCACGAGCAGCCGACGGAGCAGCCGACGGAGACCCGCGGTTACGACGCCCACGGCGCGGCCGAGCTGCGGATCGTGCTGTCCGTGGCGCTCGGCGCCTTGCCCTCGCAGCCGCCGTTGTCCTGCGCTATTTCAATGACCTCACCGTCCCCCAGGTCGCCGATGCGATGCGCTGCTCGGAGGGGACGGTCAAGAGCCACCTCGCGCGAGCCTTGCGCACTCTGCGTGGGCTTCCAGCGCTGGACGCCGTGATGAAGGAGCAGATCTGATGAGCACCGACACCGACTTCGAGCGCCGCCTCGGGCACGTCCTTCGGTCGCTGGCCCCCGAGTCGCCGAGCGCCCTCGACGGCGCCCGGCTTCGCGCCCTGCCGGTCACCGCGCTCGCCGATCGCCGCGGGCGCCGCCGCAAGGTCCTGGGGCCGTTGCTGGCCGTGGCCGCCGTAGCGGCGATCGTCCTCAGCGCCGCCGTGGTGACCCAATGGCGGTCCGGCCAATCGTCATCCGGCACGAGCGACGGCTCCGACCCGGCCTACAACTACGCGCGCCTGAACCTCGTCGACGATGTCAGGGACCCGGCGACGGCTTTCACCCGCGAGATCTGGGCGCCGGTCGACATCTCGGGGCCGTGGGTAATGATCGACAGTCGTGCCGGCCGAGCGCCGTACACGACGACCGGCGATTGCAGCGATGCCGTGGCCCCACGTGCCGGTCCGGCAATGGGGCCGGGGGACAGGCCGCTGAATGATCGCTGGTGGTGCAATCCCGACCCGGGATCGTGGGCGTTCACTACGCCGGCGTTCCTTGCTGCCGTGACCCGGGATCCAGTTGCTCTTGCGGCGCAGCTCAAGGACCTCGTGACCTCGATGCCGGGTCTGACGATGCCGCCGGGCGCCGATGCCGCACTGTCCGAGAAATACATCTCGTACCTCACCCTGAACTACATCGGCGAGGTCCTCGGGTCGTCGTTCACGCCGGCGGGCCTCGAGCCGGTCCTCGCCCAGGTCGTGGCCGCGCTCCCGCAGATCGTGGCGACGCGGGACGTCCCTGCTCCCGGCGGCGGCACCGGCATCGAGTACAGCATCTCGAGCACGCCCGACGGGCACCACTTCCGCACCGGGAAGTCCTCGCTGATCTTCCGTGCTGACGGCAGCTATCCCGGTGCCGAAATCGGCACAGCGGAGACGCTGGGGGGCACGCCGACGATCCACTGAGCCGTTGCCGGCCGTTCGCCCCGGTGACGTAGGCGATAGAGGGGCGCCGCTATTTCGGAGGGTGAGATACGGTCGGCCCGCCTGTACTTTCGGGTGATCGGCAATGGGGCCAGTCATTCGCACACCGCACCTGCGCCGTCCTCGGGCGCGCAGGACCACGACACGCCCATCGTGACGCGGGCGCCCAGACCCCGGCGGCGATCCCCCGTACTCGACGGACGAAGCGGGAGAACGCGCGTATGACCGGCACATCCGAGCTCATCGAGCCTGGGGAAATCGACATGCCAGAGCACCTCGACCTGGCGTCGGTCTTCCCCGAGGTCTCCGGCGACGACTGGAAGAACCTCGTCAGCGGCGTCCTGTCCAAGGGCGGCGCGGTCATCGAGCCCGACGCCGCCGTCGCCCGGCTGACCTCCACGACCCTCGACGGCATCTCCGTCGCCCCGCTGTACACCTCCGCGCCAGGCGATCCCGGGCTGCCCGGGGTGGCCCCGTATCTGCGCGGCGCGTCCCCGGCGGTCAACGCCGCCGGCGGCTGGGACGTGCGGGCCCGCTTCGCCTCCGGCGGGAGCGATCCGGCCGAGACGATCCAGACCGACCTCGAGAACGGCGTCTCGTCGCTGTGGCTCGTGCTCGGCGACCAGCCGGGCGCGCTGGCCATCGGCGACCTGCCGACGCTGCTGGCCGGGGTCTACCTCGACCTCGCCCCGATCGTGCTCGACGCGGGCTCAGAGACGGCGTCGGCGGCCACCGCGCTGCTGGACATCGTCGCCCAGCGCGGCGTGGCCCCCGCCGACTTCGCCGCCGTCCTCGGCGCCGACCCGATCGGGCTCGCCGCCCGCACCGGGGACGCCCCCGACTACACCGCGCTGATCGAGCTGGCCCAGACGGCGCTCGCGGGCTACCCCAAGGTCCGCGCCGGCGTCGTCGACGCGACCATCCACCACGAGGCCGGCGCGTCCGAGGCCCAGCAGTTGGCCCTCGCACTCGCCACCGGCGTCGCCTACCTGCGCGAGCTGACCACCGCGGGCCTATCGGTGCAGGACGCCGCCGCGCAGCTGGAATTCCGCTACTCCGTCACCGATGAGCAGTTCCCGTCGATCGCCCTGCTGCGCGCCGCGCGCCGGCTGTGGTCGCAGGTCACCCGCTCCAGCGGCATCGAGGGCGGCGCCGCGCAGCTGCAGCATGCGGTGACGTCGTGGTCGATGCTGACCCGGCACGACACCTCGGTGAACATCCTGCGGGGGACGCTCGCCGCCTTCGCCGCGGGCGTCGGCGGGGCCAGCGCCATCACCGTGCTGCCGTACGACTACGCCACGAGCCTGACCGGCGCGGAGACGATCCTGTCCCGGCGCATAGCGCGCAACACATCGACGCTGCTGATCGAGGAGTCGAACATCGGTCGCGTGGTCGATCCCGGCGGGGGCTCCTGGTACATCGAGACGCTCACCGACGACCTCGCCAAGGCCGCGTGGGCGATCTTCCAGCAGATCGAGGGCCAGGGCGGGATCGTCCGCGCGCTCGATAACGGCTGGGTGCGCGACGCGCTCGCCGCGACGCGGGCCGCCCGGGACAAGCGGCTGGCCCAGCGCAAGGACCCCATCACCGGGGTCAGCGAGTTCCCGAACCTCCAGGAGACCGCGCCCGGCGGCGCGGCCATCGCCAACCCGGACACCGCCGACGGCCCCGGCCTGCCGCGCCTGCGCTACTCCGCGTCGTACGAGGCGCTGCGCGACAGAGCCGATGCCCACAAGCGCGACACGGGCCGGCTCCCGACGGTGGTGCTCGCGACCCTCGGGGCGCTGCGCGACTTCTCGGCCCGGGTCGGGTTCGCGACCGGCGCGCTGGCCCCCGGCGGGATCGACGTCGTGATCGCCGACGCCGCCGACCCGACGGCGCTGGGCCAGGCCTTCGCCGCGGCCGGCTCCACGACCGCGGTCCTCTGCTCCAGCGACAAGCTCTATGCCGAGTCGGCCGCCACCGCTGCGGCCGCCCTGACTGAGGCCGGAGCGACCACGATCCTGCTGGCGGGCCGGCCGGCCAAGGATCTCGAGGCCGGCTTCCGCGCGGCCGGGATCAGCGGCTTCCTGTTCATGGGCAGCGACATCGTCGCCGCCCTTACCGACATCCTCGACGGATCTGGGGTGCGCTGATGTCCTCCTTCATTCCGGATTTCACGGGAATCGATCTCGAGCCGCTGGCGGCCAACGCGCCGAGCGAATCCGAGCTCGCCGCGTGGGAGGCGACGCTGGCCAAGGTCAGCGGCCACACCGTCGACGAGCTGGCCTGGAACACCCCCGAGGGCATCGCCGTGCCGCCGCTCTACACGGCCGGCGACCTCGGCGACGTCGACTTCCTGGGCACCTACCCTGGCGCGGCCCCGTTCCTGCGCGGCCCTTATGCGACTATGTATGTGAATCAGCCGTGGACGATCCGGCAGTACGCCGGGTTCTCGACGGCCGCGGAATCCAACGCCTTCTACCGACGCAACCTCGCGGCCGGCCAGAAGGGCCTGTCGGTGGCGTTCGACTTGGCGACGCACCGCGGCTATGACAGCGACCACCCGCGGGTGTCCGGCGACGTCGGTATGGCCGGGGTGGCTATCGATTCGATCCTCGACATGCGGCAGCTGTTCGACGGCATCCCGCTGGATGAGATGTCCGTATCGATGACGATGAACGGCGCGGTGCTGCCCGTGCTCGCGCTCTACATCGTCGCGGGCGAGGAGCAGGGCGTCACGCCCGAGCAGCTCGCCGGGACCATCCAGAACGACATCCTCAAGGAGTTCATGGTCCGCAACACCTACATCTACCCGCCGCTGCCGTCGATGCGGATCATCTCGGACATCTTCACCTACACATCGCAGAAGATGCCCAAGTTCAACTCAATCTCCATATCCGGCTATCACATGCAGGAAGCGGGCGCGACGGCCGACCTCGAGCTGGGCTACACCCTCGCCGACGGCGCGGAGTACATCCGGGCCGGGCTGGCATCGGGCCTCACCATCGACAAGTTCGCCCCGCGCCTGTCGTTCTTCTGGGCCATCGGGATGAACTTCTTCATGGAGGTCGCGAAAATGCGGGCGGCCCGCCTGCTCTGGGCCAAGATCGTCAAGGAGTTCGAGCCCAAGTCCGAGAAGTCGCTGGCGCTGCGGACCCATAGCCAGACCTCGGGCTGGTCGCTCACTGCGCAGGACGTGTTCAACAACGTCGTCCGCACCTGCGTCGAGGCGATGGCCGCCACCCAGGGCCACACCCAGTCGCTGCACACCAACGCCCTGGACGAGGCGATCGCGCTGCCGACCGACTTCTCGGCCCGCATCGCCCGGAACACCCAGCTGCTGCTGCAGCAGGAGTCCGGCACCACCGACGTCGTCGACCCGTGGGGCGGCAGCGCCTACGTCGAGAAGCTGACCTACGATCTGGCCCGCAAGGCGTGGGCGCACATCAAGGAGGTCGAGGCCGCCGGCGGCATGGCCAAGGCCATCGAGGCCGGCATCCCGAAGCTGCGCATCGAGGAGGCCGCGGCCCGCACCCAGGCCCGGATCGACTCCGGGCGCCAGCCGGTCATCGGCGTCAACAAGTTCCTGGTCGGCGGCGAGGAGCCGATCGAGGTCCTGCGCGTGGACAACAAGTCGGTGCGCAACCAGCAGCTGGAGAAGCTCCGCCAGCTCCGCGAGATGCGCGACGAGGCCGCCACGCAGGCTGCGCTCGAGGCGCTGACGCACGCAGCCGGCCAGGTGTCCGGCACCAGCATGGACTTCAACCTGCTGGCCCGCGCCGTCGATGCCGCCCGCGCGATGGCGACGGTCGGGGAGATCTCCGATGCGCTTGAGAAGGTCTACGGGCGCTACACCGGCCAGGTTCGTACCATCAGCGGCGTGTACAGCGCCGAGGCCGGCAAGGTCGACAGCATCACCCGCACGCGGGAGAAGGTCGAGCAGTTCGCGCTGCTGGAGGGCCGTCGCCCGCGCATCCTGGTGGCCAAGATGGGCCAGGACGGGCATGACCGCGGCCAGAAGGTCATCGCGACGGCGTTCGCCGACCTCGGTTTCGACGTCGACGTGGGCCCGCTGTTCCAGACGCCGGAGGAGGTTGCGCGCCAGGCCGTCGAGGCCGACGTGCATGTGGTCGGGGCGTCGTCACTGGCGGCCGGCCACCTGAGCCTCGTCCCGGCGCTGCGCGAGGCGCTCGCCGAGCTGGGCCGACCGGACATCATGATCGTGGTGGGCGGGGTGATCCCGCAGCAGGACTTCGCCGAGCTGTACGAGGCCGGCGCTGCGGCGATCTTCCCTCCCGGCACCGTGATCCCCGATGCCGCCTCGGCCCTGCTCGACAAGCTGTCGGCGGCGCAGGGGCACAATCTGACGAATGCCTGAGGCGCCTCCGCCGCGAACCTCGATCGCCGGCACCCTGGCGTTAGCGGACTATGTCAAGGGTGTGCTGGAGGGGGACCGGAGCGTCATCGCGAAGGCGGTGACGCTCCTGGAGTCCACCCGCGACGATCACCGCGAGCTGGCCAGCCAGCTGCTGGTCGAGCTCGTTCCGCACAGTGGATCGGCCCGGCGGGTCGGCATCACGGGCGTCCCGGGCGCGGGCAAGTCGACGTTCATCGACGCACTGGGCACGAAGCTGACCGGCGAGGGGCACAAGGTTGCTGTGCTGGCCGTCGACCCCTCGTCGAGCCGGACCGGCGGCAGCATCCTGGGCGACAAGACCCGGATGAGCCGGCTATCGATTGACCCGAATGCCTTTGTCCGCCCGTCGCCGTCGGCCGGGACGCTCGGGGGGGTCGCGAGGGCCACGCGCGAGGCGATGATCGTGTTCGAGGCGGCCGGCTACGACATCATCATCGTGGAGACCGTGGGCGTCGGGCAGTCCGAGGCCGAGGTCGCGGCGATGGTCGATACCTTCCTGCTGCTCGTGCTGTCCCGCGCCGGCGACCAGCTCCAGGGAATCAAGCGCGGGGTGCTCGAGCTCGCCGATGTCATTGCCGTCAACAAGTCCGATGGCGAGTTCGAGCTAGCCGCAAAACTCACCGCGCGCGAGCTCGCCGGCGCCCTGCACCTGATGCAGCCGCGCTACAAGAACTGGCGGGTCCCGGTCACCACCTGCTCGGCGCTCTATGACCTGCGGATGGACGAGGTGTGGGCCAAGGTCGAGGCGCACCGGGCCGTGCTGCAGCGCGACGGGGAGCTGGAGAAGCTGCGGGCGACCCAGCAGCTGGAGTGGACGTGGGCCATGGTGCGCGACGGCCTGATGTGGTCGCTGCGCCGCGATCCGGCTGTCGGCGCGATCCGCGATGAGGTCGAGCGCGGCGTGCGCGAGCAGACGATCACCCCGGCCCTGGCCGCTCGCCGTCTGCTGGACGCCTTCGGGACGCCGGTTCCCGAGTAGCTTGTGCCGGGTGACGGCTCCGCGCGGCTGGCTTGCCGCCGACCTCGTGCTCAAGGCCGCAATGCTGTCGCTGCTGGCCTTCGCGCTCCTGCACCAGGACTGGGCCCAATTCGCGCAGAATCTCTACGACGATATCGATGTGTTCGACGACATCTGCCACTTCGTGAACTGGGCGATGCTGAGCGGAGCCGTCGGCATCGTCCTGCTGCGCCGGCGCGATCTGCCGCCGTGGGTGATTGCGGGATTGGTGCTTGCCTTCGGGGCGACAACGGCGATTCTCTGGGAGATCGGGGAGTACGGCGCCTTCATCCTCGACACCCCCGAGAGCACCACGGCCTATCGCGACACCCTGGGCGACCTCGGCCTGGGCACTACGGGTTCGGTGCTGGCTGGTCTTGCGTGCGCCATCGCCGCCACCAGGCTCGGCGCGCGCGGGCGGCGGCCTGCCTAGCCGTCTCGTCTGCGGCCTGCTGGGCCTCGATGCGGGCCAGGCGCTCCGTGGTGATCTGGAGGCGCACCTGCGCCCACTCGGCCACGACCTTGTCGATGTCGAGTTGGACGACGCGCATCGGCGGCCCCTCCTGCGGGCGCAGGATCGCCAGGCGGATGCGGGCATTGAGGTCCCCGACGATCTCGCGCACCCGGGCCTCGGTGCGCTCCTCGCGCAGGATGCCGGGCAGCCGCTCGACCTCGCGGGCCAGAGCAAGCGACGGGGGCAGCATGATGCCGACGTCCACATTCTCCCGCTTGAGGTAGCCGGTCAGCCAGGAGAGCTCGTCCCGCGGGACATCGATATCGGGGATTGGCTTGCCCTTGCCGGGCAGGTTCTCGAACGCGCCCTGGCGCTCGGCATCGCGGATCTGCAGCTCGATCCAGTCCGGGATCTTCATACCCGGTGGCTTCCGGCGGGTCATACGGCATTCTAAAGCTCCGCGCGCATCGGCCGCGGAGTGCTGAAGGAGGAGCCATGGCCAAGGCCTACTGGATCTCGACCTATCGCGCGATCCGCGACCCGGAGAAGGTCGCGCTTTACGGGGCGGCCGCCGGCCCCGCCATCCGCGCCTACGGCGGCGTCATGCTCGGCGCCGGCATTCCGGCCTACGCGTTCGAGCTGGGCGAGATGCTGCGCACCGTGCTCATCGAGTTCGAGAGCGTCGAGGCGGCCTACAACTGCCACGAGAGCGCCGAGTACCAGGCGGCGGTGGCGCTGATGGAGGGCGCCGTGGACCGCGACCAGCGCATCCTCGAGGGCGTCGCCTGACCCGGCGGTAGCGTTGCGGCTATGGCTGCCTACTGGATCAACACGTATCGATCGATCAGCGACCCCGACAAGGTGGCGGCCTATGCGGCGCTGGCCGGCCCGGCGATCGCCGCGGCGGGCGGGACATTCCTGGCCCGCGGGCTGCCGTCGCGGGCTTTCGAGCTCGGGCTGCTCGAGCGCACGGCGCTGATCCAGTTCGACAGCGTCGACGCGGCGGTGGCTGCGCACGAGAGCCCGGCGTACCAGGAGGCCCTCGCGGCGCTGGGCGACGGTGCGCAGCGCGACCTTCGGATCATCGAAGCGGCATGATGTCGGCGCGGCCGGCGGACCTCGTCGCCGACTGCGCGCAGTGCTTCGGCCTCTGCTGCGTCGCGCTGCCGTTCGCCGCGTCGGCCGATTTCGCCTTCGACAAGCGCGGCGGCGAGCCCTGCCGCAATCTGGACACGGACTACGGCTGCGGCATCCACGCCCGGCTTCGGGAAAGCGGCATGCAGGGGTGCACGTCCTTCGACTGCCTCGGCGCGGGCCAGCGGGTCTCGCAGGTGACCTTCGGCGCCCGCAGCTGGCGGGAGTCACCGACGGTCAAGGCGCAGATGTTCGCGGTCTTCCCGATCATGCGGGTGCTGCACGAGGTGCTGGCGTACCTGGGCGACGCGCTCTCCCGTCCGGCGCCGCCGCCCGTTCGCGACGACGTCCTGGCGCTGCAGCGCGAGGTCGAGGCGATGACCCGGCTCGGCCCAGATGAGCTGCAGAGCGTTCACGTGAACGCTCTCCGCGCGCGGGTTGGGCCGAGCCTGGCCCACGTCAGCGCGGCCGTTCGCAGCGCGAGCGCGCCCCGGGCCGCCTCGCTCCGGGGCGCTGACCTGATCGGGGCCGATCGCCGCGGGGCCGACCTGCGCGGTGCTGACCTCCGCAGCGCGTACCTGATCGGCGCGGACCTGCGCGCTGCCGATCTGCGCGAGGCGGACCTGATCGGCGCGGACCTGCGCGATGCCGATCTACGCGGCGCCAACCTGACCGGCGCGCTGTTCGTGGTCCAGCCCCAGATCAATGCCGCGCGCGGCGACGC
>JAOPVO010000315.1 GCA_025966155.1 Pseudonocardiales bacterium | reverse complement strand
GTCAACTCCCTGCTCGGGCGCATCACGACCCCGACGATGGGCGCGTACGTGACGAGCAAGTGGGCGCAGCGCGGGCTCGCGAGGGTGCTGCAGCAGGAGGTCCGCCACATCCCCGGCGTCGAGGTGTGCATGGTCGCCCCCGGGAGCACGAATACCCCGATCTACCGGCAGGCGGCCAATATCGCCGGTCGCAGCCCGCGGCCGCCGGTGCCGGTCGATTCGCCCGAGCGCATGGCCACTGCGATCCTCCGGACGATCCGACGCCCCAAGCGCATGCGGTCGGTCGGGCTCGCCAACTGGGCCATGGAGGCAGGGTTCGCCGTGCTGCCGCCGGCGTATGACCTCCTGGTGGGGCCGATGGTCCAGCGACTCGCCTTCGGGCGCGCGCAGGTCGGGTCCAGCAACGGCAACGTATTCGCCTCGCAGCAGGACGCGAACGAGCTGCATGGGACGTGGAGGCAGGTCAGATGACGGCAGTGGTGGAACGCGACATCAACGCGGCGCCCGAGGCGGTTCAGGCGGTGCTGTCCGACGGCTGGCTCTGGGCCGGCTGGGTGGTGGGCGCCTCCCACATCCGCGATGTCGACGAATCCTGGCCGACGGTCGGGTCGAAGCTGCATCACCGCGTCGGGGTTTGGCCGGTCACCATCAAGGACTTCACCGAAGTGCTCGAGCACGACCCCGACCGCCTGCTCGTTCTGCGGGTTCGGGCCTGGCCGGTGGGCGAGGGGCAGGTGCGCCTCGAGCTGAGCGGGCGCGACGGCGGGACACACGTGGTGATGCGGGAGAAGGCGACGGCCGGACCGGGCCGATTGATCCCGCCGGTGCTCATCAACTGGCTGCTGCGCGCCCGGAATCGCGAATCCTTAGCGCGCTTAGCCAGCGTTGCCGAGCGCCGCTAGTCGAACGTCAGCTCCGTGGTTCGCCGCGGGATCAGCGACACGAACACCACGGCGAGCACCGCGATGCACGCGACGGCGACCAGCACGTGATGGGTCGCGTCATAAAGCGCGCCGCGCACGAACATCCCCACCGCCGAACCCTCGTCGAAGTCGCCGCCCAACGCTGTGCGGGTGGCCTCGCTCGGCTCGGGCAGGCCATCGAGGGTGGCAGGCGCATCGTCGAAGCGGGACGTGATGGTGGCATTGGAGATTGCGCCGAACAGGGCCGCGCCCACCGCGCTGCCCATCGACCGGAAGAACATATTCGCGCCGGTGACGACACCGCGGCGATCCCAGCCGACCACCGACTGAACCGCCACCAGCACGGGGCTGTTCATCAAGCCGAGCCCGGCGCCGACGACGAAGCAGGCGCCCGCGACCGTCAGCAGGCTCGAGTCCTCGCCCAGAGTCGCGGCCCAGGCGCAGCCGACGATGACCAGCGTGCCCCCCATCAGCGCGGTGTCGCGGAACCCGATGCGGACGTAGAGGTGGCCGGCGACCGCGGCGGCCAGGGGCCAGCCGATGCTCAGCGATGCCAGCACGAACCCAGCCATCACCGGCCCCGTCCCGAGCACGCCTTGGGCGTAGTTGGGGATGAACGAGCTCATGCCGATCATGACCGCGCCGACCACCAGCCCGGCGAGGTTCCCCCCGACCAGCACCCGCCGCCGGAAGACCCAGAGCGGCAGCACGGGCTCGGCCGCGGACCGCTCGACGAACGCGAAGACCGTCAGCAGCAGCGCGGCCACCGCGAAGATGGCCGCACTGATGCCCGAGCGCCACGCCCACGACTCGCCGCCTTCGAGCAATCCGAGGATGAGCAGCGAGCAGCCGCCGGTCAGCAGAACCGCGCCGAGAAAGTCAATAGTGTGCTTGGTGCGCGCGACCCTCTCCTCGAATTTGCGGACCAGCACCCACAGCGCGATCGCGCCCAGCGGCAGGTTGATCAGGAAGATCCACCGCCAGGAGAGGTACTCCGAGAAGACGCCGCCGAGCGACGGGCCCAGAACCGCCGCGGCGCCCCACACGCTGGCGAGGTAGCCCTGGACCTTCGCCCGTTCCTCGACCGAGTAGATATCCCCGATGATCGTGATGCTCATCGGCAGCACCGCGCCGGCTCCGATGCCCTGGACCGCGCGCGCGATGATCAGCGACGGCATGCTCCAGGCGGCCGCGCACAGCAGCGATCCGATCAGGAACACGATGATGCCCAGGAACATCACCGGCCGCCGGCCCACGGCGTCGGCGAATTTCCCGTACAGCGGCACGGTCACTGCCTGCGTCAGCAGATAGATCGAGAACAGCCACGGGAATTGGCTGTAGCCACCGAGATCGGCCACTACCGACGGGACGGCAGTGGCGATGATCGTGCTGTCCATGGCCACGAGCCCGGTGGCCAGCATGACCGACAGCAGGATGGGGCCGCGCTCCGAGCGGAGGCCGATGGTGGATTTCGATACCTCGGCGCGCGTCACCACAGCAGTGTTGCCCTCCTGCGGCGACGCCGCCACCGCGAGCGCATACCGTAGGACGATGAGCGAGTTGAGCAGCGACGAGCAGGACATCGTCGAACTGGTGCGTGAGTTCGTCGACAAGGAGGTCAAGCCCGTCGCCCGGGACCTCGACCACACGAACACCTATCCCGAGCGCCTCATCGAGCAGATGAAGGAGATGGGCATCTTCGGGCTGGCCATCCCGGGGCCGTGGGGCGAGGCGCACGTCAGCACGCCCTGCTATGCGCTGGTTACCGAGGAGCTCGCCCGCGGGTGGATGAGCCTGGCCGGGGCGATGGGCGGGCACACCGTCGTCGCCAAGCTGCTGCAGTCCTATGGGACGCAGGAGCAGAAGGACACCTACCTGCCGCGCATGGCCACCGGCGAGATCCGCGCGACGATGGCCCTCACCGAGCCCGGCGGCGGATCGGATCTTCAGGCGCTGCGCACCCACGCGCGGCGCGACGGCGACGACTACGTCGTGAACGGGTCCAAGACGTGGATCACGAATGCGCGCCGCTCGCAGTTGGTGGCATTGCTGGTCAAGACCGACCCGACCGCCAAGCCCGCCCATTCCGGCATCAGCATCCTGCTGGTCGAGAAGGGGCCAGGGTTCACCGTCTCGCGCGACCTGCCGAAGCTGGGCTACAAGGGCGTCGAGAGCTGCGAGCTGTCCTTCGACGACTTCCGCACGCCGGTCACATCGCTGCTGGGGACGGTCGAGGGCGAGGGCTTCGGGCAGATGATGCGCGGCCTGGAGATCGGGCGGATCCAGGTCGCATCCCGCGCATTAGGCGTCGGGCGCGCGGCGCTCGAGGACTCGATGAAGTACTCGCAGGAGCGCGAGAGCTTCGGCAAGCCGATCTGGCAGCATCAGTCAATAGGCAACTATCTCGCCGACTCGGCGACTAAGCTGGTCGCGGCCCGTCAGCTGGTGCTGTACGCGGCCCGCCGGTTCGACTCCGGGGAGCGCGCGGACATGGAGGCCGGCATGGCCAAGCTGTTCGCCTCGGAGACGGCCATGGAGATCGCGCTGGACGCGGTCCGGATCCACGGCGGCTACGGATACTCGACCGAGTACGACGTCGAGCGCTACTTCCGGGACGCCCCGCTGATGATCGTGGGCGAGGGCACGAATGAGATCCAGCGCAATGTGATCGCCCGGCAGCTGATCAAGCGCAACTCCATAGTTCCCTAACGAGCTTGGCCCTCCCAACGAACCCCGGGATTGTTGCATCTGGCTTGCTGATCAGGGCAGATGCAACAATCCCGGCGGGTCGGGGGTGGCCCGAGGCTGGACCGTCCAGCTGGGCTAGACCGTGGCCTTGAGGGCGTCCATCGCGGCCTGCGGGCCGATGGCCGGAGTCTCCTTGGCGATATCGGCCATCAACTCGAGCGCCTCGAATTGCGTCGTGTTGATGGTGAGGCCAGTGACGCCGGAGTTTGCCCACGCCTTGTACTTGTCGCGGATGTACTCGGCCGACCCGATAAGCACACTGCGCTCGACGTAGGCGTTGGGGACGGTGGCCGCGGCCTCCTCCTTGCGCCCATCCAGGAACAGCTCCTGGATCTTGGCCGCCTCCTCGGCGAACCCGGCCTTGACCATCGCATCGTTGTGGTAGTTCTGGCCACGGGCGCCCATGCCGCCCACATAGAGCGCGATCTGGGGCTTGCGCGCATCGAGCGCGGGCTGCGGGTCGTCGGTGATGGTGACTCCGACGCCCGACTGCACCTCGAATCCGTCCCAGCTCTTGCCGCCCCCGGCGCGCCGGAAGCCCTCCTCGATCCACGGGCCGATCTCGGCCATCGAGCCCGGGGCGAAGCGCAGCGGCAGGATCCCCTGGCCCAGCTCGGCGGACAGCCGGATCGTGGCCTCGCCGCCCGCGCCCAGCCAGATCGGCAGCGTCGGGTTGGGGTGCAGGATCGACATGAGCGGCTTGCCCAGCCCGCTCGATCCGGTCGCGTCCTTCGGATAGGGCAGGACGATCTCGCGGCCCTCATGCGTTACCGGGGACTCGCGGGCGAAGATCTTCTGCATGATCTGCATGTAGTCGCGCAGGCGCCAGTACGGCTTGCCCCAGGGCTCGCCGTACCAGCCCTCGACGATCTGCGGCCCGGAGACGCCGAGGCCGGCGATGAACCGGTTCCCGCCGGCGAGCGCGTCGACCGTCTGCGACTGCATCGCGCACATCGCCGCCGTGCGCCCGGCCAGCTGCATGATGCCGGTGCCCAGGCGGATGCGCTCGGTCTTGGCGGCGATGAACGCCAGCGGCGTCACCGCATCGGACCCGTAGGCCTCCGCCGTCCACACCGAGTCGTAGCCGAGCTTCTCGGCCAGGAGGATCTTCTCCATCGGGATCTTGAGTTCGGCTCCCGAGTAGCCGATTGAAATACCGAGCTTCATGCACTGTCTCCCATCGTTGGAAGGCGTGGAACTCGTGCCCTTATCGCCCAAGATGGGCTGTCCGCAGGCTAAGCCCGGCTATGACAGCTGGCAAGGCACAGTCCGCTGAGGCAGTCGGCAGCGGCGCGGAACGCGGCGAATGCCTAGATGCCAGACGGGTCGCGGCCCATGAAACCCAGCAGCTGGTCGAGGACCGGCGCGCCATCGGGGACCGCGACCTCATCGCCGAAGCTCTCGGGCCCGCGGTACTCAGGCGTGAGCATGGCCCGGCCGGTCGCGAAGCCCAGCTCGGCTTCCTCGTCGGTATACGGCACCGCCTGGCCGGTGGCTTGCGCCAGATCCCAGCCGTGGCCGATGTACTCCATGATCATCATGCCCAGCACCGCGGAGCCGGGCAGCTCGGCACCCAGCGTGAGTGTGCGATCCGCCGCGCCCTCGCGGAACGCGGCCACCGCCCGCGCCGCAGCCGCGGCAAAGGCCTCTGCCGGCGGCCCATCCGGGCTCGCTTCGCCATCCGGGGCACTGCCCTCGGCCGAGGCGGCGAAGGCGGAAACCTGGGTCACCATATGGGTTTTGAGGCTGCCCAGGTCCATCCCCGGCGAGGGCGTCGGGGTCGCCGCGGGCGAGTCGGCGGCACCGACCAGCAGCGCGCTGGTCTTCGTCAGCACGCTCTCGAGCACGTCGACATCGTTGCCCATGGCCACCCTTCCCTCGGATCAGCTGGCGCCAGACAGCACGAACCCCTCGTAGTCCTTCGCCGCGATGTCATCGCACAGCAGGCGATACGTGCCGACACCGCCGACATACGGCATGAACACCCGCGTCTTGCCCGGGATATTCGCGCCCATGTACCAGGACGCCGCCGTCGGGTACAGCGTGCGGTGCGCGACCTCGTTGACGTGCTCGACCCACTTGTCCTCGGCCTCGGGCAGCGGCTCGAAGTGCGTGAGGTTGTGATCGCGCAGGTAGGTCACATAGTCGGCTACCCAGTCCACATGCTGCTCGATGGACGTGATCATGTTGCTCAGCACCGACGGACTGCCGGGACCGGTGATCATGAACAGGTTCGGGAAGCCGACGCTGGCGATGCCGAGGTAGGTGCGCGGACCGTCGGCCCACTTCTCGGCCAGCTTCTCCCCGCCTCGGCCCTGGATGTCGATCCCGGTCAGCGCGCCGGTCATGGCGTCGAACCCGGTGGCGTACACGATGGCGTCGAGCTCATAGCCCTTGTCGTCGGTGCGCAGGCCGTGCGGCAGCACCTCGACGATGGGGGCGCGCTTGACGTCGACCAGCGTGACGTTCTCGCGGTTGAAGGTCTCGTAGTAGTTGGTGTCCAGGCAGATCCGCTTCGTCCCGATCGGGTAGTCCCGCGGGCACAGCAACTCGGCGACGGCTGGGTCCTTGACCGTCTCCCGGATCTTGCCGCGGACGAACTCGGCGGCGATCTCGTTGGCCTCGCGGTCCACGATCGTGTTGTTGTACGCACCGGTGATCGCGCCGAGCCCGCCGGCCTGCCAGCGCTCCTCATAGATCGCGTTCCGGACCTCGTCCGGGTCCTCCTGGACCTTCTTCTCCGGGCGGACCGCGTTCGTGCCGCCGACCGAGAGCTTGGCGATGGCGCGGCGCTCGCGGTAATTGGCCTTGACCTCGGCCAGGTAGTCGGGGTCGAGCTGGCCGTTGCGGGCCGGGATGCTGAAGTTCGGGGTGCGCTGGAAGACGTAGAGATGCTCGGCCTGCGCCGCGATCAGCGGGATCGACTGGATGCCGGAGGATCCGGTGCCGATGATCCCCACCCGCAGGCCGGTGAAGTCCACGCCCTCGTGCGGCCAGCGGCCGGTGTGATAGGTCGCGCCCTCGAAGGAGTCGACGCCGGGGAACTGGGGGACCTTGGCGTCGGACAGGCAGCCAGTGGCCATCACGCAGAACTGCGCGGAGAACCGGTCGCCGGTGTCGGTGCGCACGTCCCAGCGCCCGGTGGCCTCATCGAAGTGCGCCGACTCGACCCGGGTGTTGAACTGGATGCCGTCGCGCAGCTGGAACCGGTCCGCGACGTGGTTGATGTAGCGCAGCAGCTCGGGCTGGGTCGGGAAGCGCTCGCTCCACTCCCACTCCTGCTCCAGCTCCGGGGAGAACGAGTAGGAGTAGTCGGTGCTCTCGATGTCGACCCGGGCGCCGGGGTAGCGGTTCCAGAACCAGGTGCCGCCGACGCCCTCGCCCGCCTCGATGACCTGGCTGGTGAAGCCCAGCCCGCGCAGGCGATGCAGCATGTACAGCCCGGCGATCCCGGCACCGACCACCACAACATCGACGTCGCGGACCTCGGATGTATCGCGTGCCTCGGACAACGTGGGTCTCCTTAATTCGGGTGGAGCAAGTTCGGGGTGGAGCTAGTTCGGTGCGGTCTCGGAAGCAAGCGTCTTGTCGATGGACTCGGCGATCCGGGCCACGGTGGCGACGCTGCCCGGCAGAATCCCCACCATGGGGAAGAAACCATGCATCTGACCGGCGAGGCGCTCGAAATCGACGGCCACACCAGCGTCGTCAAGGGCGCGGGCGTAGGCCTCGCCCTCGTCGCGCAGCACATCGTGCTCGGCGGTCAGGATGATCGCGGGCGGTAGCCCCGACAGGTCCGGCGCCTGCAGCGGCGAGACATCCGGGTGGCTGCGCTGCGCCACGTCGGGCACGTAGTGGTCGAAGAACCAGATCATGCTCTCGCGCGAGAGCAGCAGCGCGTTGGCCGGATCGCGGTACGACTCGGTCTCGAGGTTCGCGTCGGTCACCGGGTAGATCAGCACCTGGAGGGCGATCTGCGGGCCGCCCTCATCGCGGGCGTGCCGGGCCACGATGGTGGCCAGGTTCGCCCCGGCGCTGTCGCCGCCGACCAGGATCGGCAGGCCGGCCGCGGCGATGTCGTCGAGGTTCGCCGCCGTCCACTGCAGCGCGGCCCACGAGTCCTGCACGGCCACCGGGTACCGGAACTCCGGGGCCTTGCGGTAGTCGACCATCACCACGGCGCTGCGGGTCTCCTGCGCGAGCAGTCGCCCGACCGCGTCGTGGCCGTCGATGTCGCCCAGGACCCAGCCGCCGCCGTGATAGAAGATGAAGACGGCGCGGACCTCGCCATGCGGCACGAGCACGCGGATCCGGAACGAGCCCGCCGTGCCGCCGTAGCGCTCAGGGTCCAGCAGGATGTCGTCGACCCGGGCCATCTCCGGGCCCGGCGGGTTGTTCACTCGCGCAGCGATTCCCGCGTCGCGCGCGCCCTGAGGCGTCTGCTCGGTCAGGGGCGGGCGTCCGGCAGCGCGAAACGCCGCAATCAGTCCTTGAGTCGCGTCATCCAAAGCCATGGGTCCGCCTCGACGTTGAGGGTGGTCTCGAGCGTCCACAGGAGCACGTGCCCGCGGGACAGATCCGGTCACGCGAATGTATGGGTGGCGTGGACCACAGTCAACCGATGGGCGGCGCGCCTCAGCCCTGGGCGCTCGCCCCGGCGATGACGGCGTCGACCAGCAGCTGCACATAAGCCGTCGATTTGGCCCGCGACGCGGCCGTGCGCGGCGCGAGCGCGGCGATGGCGTGGGACATCAGCGCGCCGGCCAGCATGTCGTTGATCAAGGCCGGCGAGCACCCGGCCGGGAGCTCTCCGCGGGTGATTCCGCGGCGGACGATTCGGCGGACCAGCTGGAGGGTGTCCGAATGCGCCACCTTGGAGGCGGCGTCGCGGAGCTCCTGGACGTGGGGGCTCTCGGCGGCGAACCGCAGCGTCGCGACACCCTCGCCGGACCAGTGCGCCGCGAGCAGCGCCTCGCCGAGCTCGATGAGATCGCCGCGCACAGTGCCGGTATTGGCGGCGGCGAATTCGGTCGCGGGGGTCACTGCCGCGATAACGAGGTCGGCCTTGGTGGGCCAGCGCAGATACAGGCTGGACTTGCCGACGCCGGCGCGCTTGGCGACCTCGTCATAGCTGGTGCCGAACCAGCCGCGCTGCGCGAATACCTCACGGGCGGCAGCCAGGGCGCGCTGGCCGACGGTCTCGTCCCGTGGGCGTCCGGCCGAGGCCGGCGTTGTGAGCTGCTCCATGTGGGGATTGTGAGCGCAAATCCCCCTGAGAGCCAGCAATCTCTTCCAGACGTTCCTCGTCCGATTCACTCGGCCTGAGCACTAGCTGCGCAAGCCCTTCCTTAGAGAAGCTGGGTATGCAAAACATGCACAGCACGCGAAGCCCCACGCACGCAGCGTCACGGCACCGACCGAATTGCGTGGGTTTGGGCAAGCGCATCGCGGACTTGGCGGGCAATGGACTGGCCCGCCCTGTTCGCGCCTATTGTGCCGGCCGCCGGCCCGAAATCCGGCGAGGAACAACCGGGGCTCGTCGCTTGCGCGGCCGTCCTCGACCCGGATGCCGCCGGAAGCGGTGCGCAGATGCAGCGCGGCCAGATGCGCAGATGCGGACGGAATCCGGTGGCCGAGAGGGTCGCCTCGACCGGACGCTGCGACCCGTCCGCCCACACCGCGGCGTGAAGTCGACGGCCGTCTAGGCGCGATCGCCGGCCGAGGCCAGCCGCCGCCGCCACCGGGCGCGGTGACGGCGCTGACGTTGATCGGATGCAGCCTGCAGATCCATGGCTCACTCATAGCGTCCGAAGTACCCGCTCACGGCCTCGGACGCCCGGCGCTCGGGGTCGACGGCGCCCATAGCGAGGCCCGGCAGGTCGTGGACGTGATGGGTCTTGCTGAGGCGCAGGGAGCCCCAGCGGTGGGCCCAGGCGCCGCCGGCCTGATCGTCCGCGTCGACTATCTGGAGCCCGGCCCCGGGCGTCACGCCGTAGCGGCCCAGCCAGCCTCAGCAGCAGCGCTCGGCTCGGTCACGCGGGAAGCGGGTCGACCGATCCGCGGCGGCCGCGGCGGGCCCACCAGCCGACCAGCGCGACGAACCCGAAGGGCATCTCGAAGAAGAAGGCGAACGCGCGGTAGAGGACGACGCCGGCCGCGCTGATAACCGGGTCGGCGCCGAGGGCGACCAGCAGCAGCGTGCTCATCGTCTCGGCAATCCCGACGCCGCCGGGGGTGATCGGCACCAGCGTGAACGCCCGCTCGACGGCGAACGCCGCGAACAGCGCCACCAGAGGCGCGGAGCTGCCGACCATGCGCAGGGCCAAGGCGAACAGCAGGAACTGCAGCGCGGAGTAGGCGACCAGCCCGAAGGCCATCCGGCGCCAGCCATCGCGCAGCAGATCGGCGATCCGCGATCGGAGCTCGCTGGCCGCGCCGCGGGTGTCGGGTGCGGCCGGTCGGCGCAGCATCCGCCAGAGCAGGCTCACCGCCGGCTGCAGCAATCCACCGGCCACGATCGCCGCCCGATCGGCCCCGACGATGGCCGCGATGCCGGCCACGGCGATCACGAGCAGGGAGACCGAGCCCACCGCCGCCCACACCAGCGACGGCCCGGGGACCAGGTCGGTGAAGCAGACCATCGTCAGCGCCACCGCCGGCAGCGCCAGCTTGGTCAGCACATTCAGCAGCTGGGTGAGGGCCGCGAACCGGATGAACGACGCTGTGGTCAGCGCCCAGGACCGGACCATCGCCAGGTTGACGCTGATGCTGACGAGACCGCCCAGCGGGACGGCATTGGCGACCATGCTGCCGGCGAGGTTGAGCATCAGCGCCCGGCCGTGGCCCAGCCCCGGCAGCGCCGCGGCCTGAACCAGCGTGTACGCGAACAGCCCCAGCGCCCAGACGCCGGACAGCATCAGGACATCGGTGGCCGAGAGGCTGCGCAGCACATCGCCGACCTCGCCCCAGTGGGTCCCGACAACCCGCGGCAGCACCACGAGAAGCACCGCGGCGCAGCCCAGCGAGGCGATCGCGCGGATCGCGATCCGGCCGTAGTGCACCTTCGCTATCGAAACCTTGGCCGCCGGCACCTTGGACGTTGGCACCTTGGCCATCGGCACCTTGGCGCCGCTGGGCTTAACGGGCTCGACGCTCCTGGTGGTTGCGGTCATCGCAGGCTCGCGAAGATGTCGTCCTCAAGGGCCGCGCCGGCCGACGCGGAGGGGCGGCCCGGCTCGACGAACCACTCGCGGCCGAGCACGCGGCGGAAGACGGGGCGGGGCAGCCGGAGCAGCAGGGCCAGGGTGCGGGCCCCGTCTCCGCCGTCGGCCTGGCTGGCGTGCGCCTGCATCGCCGCGCGCTTGGCCCCGGTGTACGCCCGCACATCGA
This sequence comes from Pseudonocardiales bacterium, assembly GCA_025966155.1. Taxonomy (GTDB): domain Bacteria; phylum Actinomycetota; class Actinomycetes; order Mycobacteriales; family Jatrophihabitantaceae; genus RYN-150. The sequence goes on along the minus strand of JAOPVO010000315.1, from coordinate 4,696 downwards.
CGCGATGGGTGAGGTCGCCGGAGGCCGTGTACGCCGTCGCGAGCACGGACTGGCCAGTGGCCGCGCCGCGGCCCAGGGCGCGCACCGCGGAGAACCGGCGCAGCACCGCCCCGGCGCGGGCCAGCCAGCGCCGGTCCGCCGTCGCCTCGAGCACCAGGCGGGTGCCGGCGATCTCGGCCGCGCGCCGCCCAACCCGGTGCACCTGAACATGATCGGGGTGCCCGTAGCCGCCTGCGGGGTCATAGATCGTGAGCGCATCGGCCCGCTCGTCGAGCAGGATCGCGGCCAGCCGCTGCGCCGCGCCGTCGACGTCGGCCCTCGAGAATGCGCCGTCTGGAACCGCGCTATCGGGCCCCTCGGCTTCGCTGCCGGAATCGGCGTAGCCCAGGAGCTCGACCCGCGCGCAGCCCAGCGCCGCGGCCGAGGCCCGCAGCTCGGCGATCCGGCGCGCGCCCAGCGTCAGCATCGCGCCGGACCCCGGGGCGACCGGGCCGGCCAGCCCGGCGCCGCCATCCGTCGCGGTGACCAGCACGACCCGATGGCCCTCGGCGGCCGCACGGGCCAGCGTCCCGCCAGTGAGCAGGACCTCGTCATCGGGGTGCGCGTGGAACGACACCAGGGTGAATGGGCCGGCGGTCATGACCGCTGCCCGGATCCGACGGGTATTCGGGGGGCGGGGCGGGGGCCAGCCGCGCCAGGGGCGACCCAGTCGCCGGGGCGCCCGAGCTGGAGCAGGCCGGGCTTGGCCAGCGCGCCGCCGCGCGGCCCGGCGACGGCCAGGGCATGAGCCTGGGCATACAGGGCGCCCGCGCGGCCCAACGCTGACGGCCAGTCGAACGGGGCCGGGGTCGCGCGGTTGTGCGCGGCCAGCTTCCGGCGCAGATCCGCGTCGATGGCCAGGCGGACGATGGCGTCGATCATCTGCTCGTCGGTGCTGGCCAGCAGGCCCTCTCGGCCGTGCGTCACGATGTCGCGCACCCCGGACTGGGCGAAGGCAACAACCGGCACCCCGGCGCAGCGGGCCTCGAGTGCGGCGATGCCGAAGGACTCGAGCACCGCCGGGGCAACGAAGAGGTCCGAGCGCCCGAGCAGGTCGCGCACCTGCGTCGGGGTTGCCCGGCCCGGCAGCGAGATCCAGTCCAGGCCATCGCGCTTGATGTGCTTGGCGACCCGCGCGTGACGGGCGCCATCGCCGATCAGCACCGCCTCGAGCGCGATCCGATCGGGGATGCGCGAGCGGGCCTCCTCGAGCATGTCGATCAGGGCCTGGGCGCGCTTGCGCGCGGCGAAGCGCATGACCGCGGCGATCCGGACCGCGTCGGCCGGGCGGTCGACCCACGGCTGCGCCCAATAGGCGGAGTCGACGCCGTTGGGCAGCATCGCCACCGGCGTGCCCGGCGGCAGCTGACGCTGGAGCGGGCCCGCGGCAACCGTGCTGACGGCCGACCACGCCACCGGCCACGTCTGCCAGTGCGCGACCTTGTTGGCCGAGGTCATCACGGTGTTCGCGTACGGCCCCCACACCGAGTGGAGGGTGACAGCTGTGGGGACGCCGGCGGCGCAGGCGGCCTCGACACACGCCGCGGCCAGCGGCGACCACACCGACACATGCGCGTGGACGACGTCGAACCCGCCGTCGCGTACCACGGCGCGGCCCTGGCTCAGCGCGCGCGTCGAGGTCCATTCCGACCGGCGACGGGCGGCCGGGCGGTGCACAGTGAAGGGCACCGCCTCATCAGCAGCCGTCGCGTCAAGGCCAGTGGCGCCGGTCCCGCCCACCGCGGTGACGACGGAGACGTCGTGGCCGGCGAGGTGCTGACGCTCGGCGAGGGCGTGCACCTGACGCTCGATCCCGCCGAGGCGAGGGAGGAAGCAGTCGGTGACGTGCAGGATCTTCACGTCGGCGACTCCCCTTCCCCACTGCCACGGCCTTGCCCTTGATCACGAACGAGCCCCATCATGGCCCGTCGGGCGCCCTGACGTACTAGGGGAAACCCGCTATCGACCCTGAGCAGCACCCGTTGCGCGTCAGTACAGTCCAGCCGTGCCGCGGATGCTCGGAGAACCCCGGACCGGCTGCGCTTATGCCGCCGCCCCTGGATTCGCCGCGGTTGGACAGCCTACGAGCTACCGCAACGCCCGAACCGCACGCAGCGCCGGATGCCCGTGAGCATCGCCGCCGCGCACGACTATGACGCCCACGACTATGCCGCCCACGACTATGCCGCCCACGACTATGCCGCGCACGACTATGCCGGCGATGCGCGCCTCGCCGTTGGCCTCGCCGTCCTGATCGGGCTGGGCGTCGGCGCGCTGGCGGTGGCGCGGGTGCCGCGCCGCCTCGGCATCGTGACCGCATCGGGGCGGGCCGTGCTGCAACTGGCGCTTGTCGCCGCCGCGCTGCGCGGGGTATTCGCCGCCCCGATCCTGACGGTCGGGGTGCTGGCGGTCATGTTCGGCGTCGCCACGTGGACGGCGGCGTCACAGCTATCGGGCCTGGAGCGCGCCGGGCGAGCCACCGTCATCGCCTGCGGCGCAGGGTCGGCCACCGTGATCGCCATCATCTGGGGCGGCGGCGTGCTCGACCAATCCGCCCGTGTCCTGGTCGCCGTGAGCGGCATCGTGTTCGGCGGATCGATGAGCGCCGCGACACTGGCCGGCCGGCACCTGCGCGAGGCCATGGTCCGTCGCCGCGACGAGATCGAGGCGTGGCTGGCCATCGGCGCCACCATGCGGGAAGCCACTGCCGATTGCGTCCGCACTGCCGCAGGCGAGGCCATGGTGCCCGCGCTCGACCAGACCCGCACGGTCGGCCTGGTGACGCTGCCGGGCGCGTTCGTCGGCGCCCTGCTGGGCGGGGCGAGCGCCACCGACGCCGCGAAATTCCAGATCGTGGTGCTGGTGGGCCTGCTGTGCGCCGAGGCGATCACCGTCGTGACCCTCACCTACCTGCTCGGCGCACCCCGCCAACTGCCGGAGGGCAATTCTTAGCGATCGACCGGCTAGCGCCCCTCGATCTCCGTGTCCGAGACGATATGCATAGCCGCCTCTTCAGCGCTGGCGGCGTAGCCGGCCCGCCCTGCATCGAATGCGATCTCGTCCTTCTCGCGATCCTCGTGCGCGCCCTCGTCCGGGGCGACGAGCCGCCCGGCCCGCGGGTCCTCGTCGTCGAAGGAGATGTCGTCAGGGGAGATGTCGGGTTCCTCTTGGGCGAGGCGCTGGTCGAGCGACTCGCCCAGCGCCTGCTCAAGGTCGGTCGTGCCGTAGCGGGTGGCCACAGGCTGGAAGTCCGGCGGCGAGTAGGACGTGTCGAGCGGCTCGTCAAGCGACTCCGGCGTTCCGTCGCCGGTGAGTGTCTCGGCCGGATCGAGGTACTCCGCGTCCGGATCGCCGGCCTCGTAGACGGAATCGCCGAATCCACCATCGCTGGTGTCACTGCGGTCGCTCATGCTCTCGGTCATAGTTGCCACCATCCCCTATTGGCGGGCGGCTCACCCCCGATCAGACGGTCTGCCCGGTGTCCAGGTGCGCGAACTCGATGCCGTAGCCGGCGGCGATCCGGGTGACCATGCCCTCGACCATCCCGAGCCCGGCGGCGCTCGCCACCGCCTCGTGGATCTGGTGGGCGAGGCGCGGGCGCACGGCCACGACGAAGTCGATGACCTCGCCGGCCTTGCTCCACGGCGCCGCGATCGGGGCCAGCAAGGTATCGACGGCCTCAGTCGGCACGACGAGCGAATCGCCCGGGTGGTACAGCGCCGAGCCCTCGGAGCCGATCAGATACCCCACATTGGCCACCAGCGGCATGCTCGAGTGGATGAGCGCGTGCTGCCCGCCGGCCGTGCGCACCGCGACGCCCGCGGCCTCGAAGGACTCCCCCGGCCCGACCGTGGTCACGCGGTCGCCGAACTCGGCCAGCTGGGCGGCCACGACGGCCGGCGCCCAGATCCGAAGATCCGCCTGGGCCCGGGCGGCGGCCTGGATCGCCGGCAGGTCGGCGTGGTCGGGATGCTCATGGGTGATGAGCAGGGCCGAAGCGCCCGCCAGCGCGGCCGCCGAATCGGAGAACACGCCGGGATCGATCGTGATGACGCCCCCAGGACCCTCGAGCCGGACACAGGAGTGCGCGAACTTGGTCAGCTGCATGCCGGCAACGCTACCCACGCATCAGCAGGGGTAGGTCGATTGCCGTGGCCTCGATCCTCTGGTTCCGACGGGACCTGCGTCTGCTCGACAACCCAGCTCTGCTCGCCGCGGCCAAGGTCGGCCCGGTCACGGCGCTCTTCGTCCTCGACGACGCCCTTCGCCGGCCGTCCGGCGCGGCCCGGCTGGCCTTCCTGTACCGCAGCCTCCGGGCGCTGGATGCGGACCTGCGCGCGCACGGCGGGCGGCTGATGGTGCGCCACGGCGATCCGGTGAAGGTGATCCCGGCCGTCGCGAAGGAGTCCGGCGCCGCGTCGGTGCACATCAGCGCCGACTTCAACCCCTATGGCGCGGCCCGCGACGGGCGGGTCGAGCGGGCCCTGGGCGGGATCCCGCTGGTGCGCACCGGATCGCCGTACGCGGTCGCCCCGGGCCGCGTCGTCAAGGCCGATGGCACGCCCTATCTGGTGTTCACCCCGTTCTCGCGCGCGTGGGCGGCCGAGGGCTGGCGCGCGCCGGCGGACTCCCGCGCGTCGTCGGCCCAGTGGGCCGA
>JAOPVO010000297.1 GCA_025966155.1 Pseudonocardiales bacterium | reverse complement strand
TCCGAGGTAGGGAAGGGACGCTCACGTTACTCAGCGAATTCCGGCTCATGTAGCCGCGGCCGAGTCGACGCTCGCGACTCGGCCAGCCGACCGGGGAATCGTCGCGAGTGGAATCGCATGAAGATCGAGGGTCCGCAGCACAGCGCAGTTCGGTCGCCTGACTGTGGTGCGCATCCCCTGCCTCGAGATGGGCGTTGAGGACACCGGCATCCAGGACGCGACGGGTTCCCTCCCTGAGGCGCCAGGAAACTCCGCGGGCCGCCCCTGGATCGTGAGCAAATAGACAGGCGCGAGCCAACCGGTTCGCCGATGCGCGGAGTTAATTGGATTCATGACGATTTCGGCCCGCACCAGCACGGTGCGGGCGAGTATCGCCCGGCGTCTGGCCGCTGTGCTGCCGTCGCCGACGTCCACGCCATTCGCCGCAGCCATGACGCTGGCGCTCTCGGTGGCCGCACTGGTGCTCGGCCTGCATTCCGACGCCACCGCCGATGTCGTTGCCTGGACCTCCACGAACGTGGACAACCTGGCCGATCACCCGGTGGCCGCCATGATCGGCAGCGCGTTCGTCCTACCGGGCAGTGCCGTCGCCGAGCTGGCCCTGGTTGCCGTCGGCCTCGCGGCGCTGGAGCGCGCGATCGGCGCCAAGCGCACTGTGGTCATCGCGTTGGCGGGCCAGGTGATCGCGACCCTGGTGACCGAGTACGGCGCGCAGCTCGCTGCCGAGGCGCACCTGATCGCCGCAGCCCCGACCGATCGCGACGATGCTGGGGTGTCCTACGTGATGTGCGCGGTACTGGCCGCTTCCGCGATGACGCTGCCTAGACGCAACCGGATCGCGGGCCTGCTGGTGCTCGTGGCCATGGTCGGGATTCCGCTGGCGTGGTCGCCGAGCATGACCGCGACGGGGCACGTGCTGGCTGTGGCGATCGGAGCCGGGGCCATGCGGATCGCCGCGCTATCCGCCGGCCGGCACATCCCCCTGTTCGCCTTCGCCGTGGATGACGCTCAATCAGCCGGACTCGCCGACGCGACTGAAAGGCAGTCCGTCACGCGATTCCATCACGGCCGATCCCCGGTGCCGCAAACGTCCCTGTCGGCTGGTCGGCCAGGGGGAGCGTCACTGTGAAGGTCGAACCCGCGCCCGGGCTGGTCGCGACCCCGACCGTGCCGCCGTGCCCAGCCACCAGCGCCGCCACGATCGACAGCCCCAACCCGCTGCCCCCGTCGTTGCGGCCGCGCGACTGATCCGTGCGATAGAACCGCTCGAACACGCGCCCGGCGTCCTCCGGCGACATGCCCGGGCCCTCGTCCGCGACAGTCAAGACGACCACGGAGGAGCCGGCACCCACCTCCGTCGCGACGCGCACGCTGACCGCGGCCTCGACGGGGGTGTGCTGCACCGCGTTGCCGACCAAGTTGGCCAGGATCTGCCGCAGCCGCGGCTCGTCGCCGGTGACGATCGGCGGCGGGTCGGTCGAGCCCACGTCCAAGCGGATCGACCGGCCCGGGTTCACCGTCTGCGCGTCATGCACCGCGTCGGCGGCGATCGCCAGTAGATCCACCGGGCTCTGGGCCAGCGGGCGCTGCTGATCCAGACGCGCGAGCATCAGCAGATCCTCGACCAGCAGGCCCATCCGCTTGGCTTCGTCCTCGATCCGGCGCATCAGCCGGCGGACGTCCTCATCGGCCGGCGCGGCGCCCTGGCGGTACAGCTCGGCGAAGCCGCGGATGGACGTCAGCGGGGAGCGCAGCTCGTGGCTGGCGTCGGCCACGAAGCGCCGCATGCGCCGCTCGGACTCCAGCGCCGCGCTCTCCGACAGCCGCATCTGCTCCGCGGACCGCCGCGCAGCCGCCTCGGACGCCGCCCGCTCGGAGAACGCCGCCTCGATCCCGGCGAGCATGGTGTTCAGCGCCCGCGCCAGCTGCCCGACCTCGGTGCGCGGGTCGGCGTCGGGAACCCGCCGGGTCAGATCTCCGGCCGCGATCGCCGCGGCGGTGTGCTCGACCTGCCGCAGCGGGCGGAAGCTCAGCCGGACGATCAGATAGCCGAGCATGGCTATCAATGCCACGACAATCCCGCCGATTATGGCCAGCAGAACCTCGAGCCGCTCCACTGTCCCCCGCACGTCGCCGAGGCTCTGCGCCACGAGGATCGTGCCCGGGCTGCCGTCGGTGAGCGTCACCGGCTGGACGACGACCCGCCATTGCTCGTTGCCGCTGACCGCCCCCACGGTCATCAGCCGCGGCTTGTGCCCGACTGAGTCCGAGGCGGCGTGCTGGGGGAAGTCGGGCAGCGGCTCGTTCGGGTCCATCAGCTCGCTCGTGGGGCCGTAGATGATCGCGCCCGAGGCGTCGGCGACCTCCAGGACGAAGGCGCTCGGGAGCCGACGGGTGGGGCCGCCGCCGGCGCCGGTCCCGCCAGCCGCCGCCCCGTTGCCGGACACGGGCAGATCGCCGCTGGGATGCGCCGCTACCTGCCTCAGCCGCGCGTCCACGCGTCCGGTCAGGTACGACCGCAGCGTCGCCACGCCGGCCGCCCCCGACCCGGCGAGGGCAACGATTACCAGCAGCATCAACGTCGCGACCAGCTTGACCCGCAACGGGCTCCGTGCCCATAGCCTACTGGGCATCGTCAGTCCCGGGCGATCCGGAGCACATAGCCGACGCCGCGCAGCGTCTGCAGCAGGCGCGGCTCGGTCGTGTCGATCTTGCGGCGCAGATACGAGACGTACGACTCGACCACATTGGCGTCCCCGCCGAACTCGTAGTGCCAGACGTGGTCCAGGATCTGCGGCTTGCTCATCACGCGCCCCGGGTTTTCCATGAAGTAGCGCAGCAGGTTGAACTCGGTCGGCGACAGGCTCACGGCCTCGCCGGCCTTCCACACCTCATGCGTCTCGTCGTCCAGCTCGATGTCGGCGAACCGCATCCGCGCCGCAGGTTGACCGGTCGCGCCGACCGCCCCGCGGCGCAGGACAACCCGGATCCGGGCCAGCACCTCGTCCAGGCTGAACGGCTTGGTCACGTAGTCGTCGCCGCCGATGGTGAGCCCAGTGAGCTTGTCCTCGATCGAGTCGCGCGCGGTCAGGAACAGCACCGGGCACCGAATCCCCTCCGAGCCCATCCGGCGCACAACCTCGAACCCGTCGATGCCGGGGATCATCACATCGAGCACGACCAGGTCCGGGCGCATCTCGCGGGCGAGCCGCAGCGCCTGGTGCCCGTCCATCGCGGTCTGCACCTCGAAGCCGGCATAGCGCAGGCTCGCCGACAGCAGCTCCACGATGTTGGGATCGTCCTCGACGACCAGCAGGCGCGCCTCCGCGGCCCGCGGCGAGGCCGATGCCGGGTACGCCACTCCGGGGTCCACGACCACAGTGTCGACCTCAATGCGCGCTGCTCCCTGGCAGTTGGCTGTCAATTGCCTGGGAGCGTCGGCAGCTGGCCCCGGGCGACGGCAGCGCCGCCTCGCCGGCGCCCGCCGGATCGGGGGCAAACCGGCAGGCTCCCGTCAGCCAATTGGCAGGTTCGCGCAGTTGGCTGGTGGCATGACAACGGCGAGCATCAGCAGCGCACGCGCGAGCGTCGCCCGGCGCCTGGCGCTCGCGCTGCCGTCGCCGACGTCCACGCCCTTCGCCACGGCCATGACGCTGCTGCTCGCGGGCGCAGCGCTGATGCTCCAGCTGCACCCGGGCGCCGTCGCAGCGGTGACGGCGTGGACATCCACGAATGTGGACAACCTGGCCGATCATCCCGTGGCCGCCATGATCGGCAGCGCCTTCGTCCTGCCGGGCAGTCCCCTCAACGAGCTCGTGCTGGTCGCGATCGGCCTCACGGTGCTGGAGCGGGCCGTCGGCGCCAAGCGCACCCTGATCATCGCGCTGGCCGGCCACGTCATCGCGACCCTGCTGACCGAGTACGGCGCGCAACTCGCGGCGCAGATGCACCTGATCGCCAGCGCCCCGACCGATCGCGACGACGCCGGCGTGTCCTACGTTATGTACGCCGCCCTGGCCGCCGCGGCGATGACGATGGCCGGACGAAGCCGGCTCGCGGGCCTGCTCGTCCTCGCGGTGCTGGTCGGCGTTCCCTTCGCGTCGTCGCCGGATATGACGACTACCGGCCACCTGCTCTGCGTGGGGATCGGCGCCGGCGCTATGCGGATCGGCGTGCTGGCGGCCGGCCGGGACGTGCCCCTGTTCGCCTTCGCGGCCGGCTGGAACCTGCGCGTGCGCGTCCCGCGCATAGGCTCCTTACTCCGCTCGTAGCGCCGTCCGCGCTCTTCTCGGCGCTTGTGTTGCTCCAGCGTCGGTAATCGGCCCCTGCCTACAAGCGGGCCATCAAACTGCCCGTGCAATCGCGGGCGCACCGCTGCAACACTCGGAACCTTGAGCCAGCGTCGGCTGCAGGAGGTTCGGATGGCGGCATCGAACGACCAGCACGCGAACATCGGATCGGTCACCCTGTCGGGGCTCCGGGTGCTCGATCTGGGCGACCGCGCGTCCACCGCGTGGTGCGGGCGGTTGCTCGCCGACCTCGGCGCGGACGTCATCGGGGCCGAGCCACCGGTCGGGCACATGCTGCGCGCCGATCCCCCGGCGGCTGAGTACCTGCTGGCCAACCGCCGCCGCGCCGACTTCGCCTCCCTCGACGGCCTTGTCCCCAACGCGGACGTCGTGATCGTCGACGACCCTGCTGCCGCGAGAGCCGCCCGGCACGGCAACCCGACTGCGCTTATCGTCGCCATAACCCCATACGGGCTCGACGGCCCGCTGGCCGACCGCAAGGGCAACGACCTCACCGCATACGCGTCCAGCGGCTGGGCCTCGATGAACGGGCTCGCCGACCGAGAGCCGCTCAAGGGCCCGGGCCACAACGCCTCGTTCCAGGCCGGCACGTTCGCCTGGGCCGCGGTCACCGCGACCCTGCTGGGCGACCCGGCCGGCGAGCTGCTCGACATCGCCGAGCGGGACGTCCTCACCTCGACGTTCTCCCCCGCGATCCTTCGCGAGCAATACACCGGCTCGTCCGAGGGCCGCCGAGCAGTGGCGGATGTGAGCGCCGGCCCCGTTCCCGTCGCTGACGGCTACTTCGCGCTCCCGCTGAGCCGGCCGCATTTCTGGCAGAACGCCATGCGGGTGCTCGGCCTCGACGACCTCGCCGACGTGCCCGGGCTCCAGACGATGCCGCTGCGCAACGCCAGGAAGGAGATCTGGCTCGAGCGCGTCCAGGACGCGCTCGCCGGCTGGAAGAAGCTCGAGCTGTTCGATGCATTGGCTGCTAAGCACGTGACCGCCGGGCCGGTGCTCGACATGGCCGACCTCGAGGGCAACCCGCAGCTCGTCGCCCGCGGCTTCTTCCGGTCCCCGGAGCAGGTGCCGGATGCGCCGGCTCAGCCCGGACCGCCCGCCCGCTATGGGGTCACGCAGTGGCATCTTCGCCGGCCGGCACCGTCGACCACCGAGAGCGTCAAGTCATTCGAGGGCACCGGCGCGCCGCTGAGGGCCCGCACCGACCGCCCCAGCGCGCGGCCCTCCGCGAGCGCGCCGACGCTGGGCCCACTCGCTGGGTACCGCGGACTTGTGCTCACCCAGGCCTGGGCCGGCACCTATGCGACGCAGCTGCTGGCCCAGCTGGGAGCGGAAATCGTGCAGGTCGAGAACCGCGAGCGCCTCGACATCTGGCGCGGCACCTACACCGCCCCGCCGCCCGCGGAGCTGCGCGAGGCACCCGGCGACGCCTGGGATCTCAACCCCCTGTTCAACTCCGTAAACATGGGCAAGCGGTCGATCACGCTGAACCTGGCCACCGCCGAGGGCTTGGACCTGTTCCGCCGCCTCGTGCCGCGCTTCGACTTCGTCGTCGAGAACTTCTCCCCGCGGGTGATGGGCAAGCTCGGCCTGGGCTATGACGATCTGCGAAAGATCCGCGAGGACATCGTGCTGGTCAGCATGTCCGCCTATGGGGCGACCGGCCCGTGGGCGCCGGTTCCGGGGATCGGCGGGACGATCGAGCCGTCCTCGGGGATGTCGGCGCTGCTGGGCTACGCCGGAGGGCAGCCGCTGAACTCCGGGCAGATGTATCCGGACCCGGTGGCGGGGCTGGTCGGGCTCGGGGCGATCCTGACCGCGCTGCTGCACCGCCGACGCACCGGCGAGGGCCAGTACGTGGACATGTCCATGCAGGAGGCCTGCGCGACTTTCATCGGCGACGAGTGGATGCGCTACCAGGCCACGGGCATCGCGCCGGGCCCGCGCGGCAACCGCAATCCCGCCTACGCGCCGCACGGTATCTACCCCACGGCCGGCGACGACCAATGGGCGGCGCTGGCCGCGCCCGACGATGCGACCTGGGCCGCGGTCGTTAGCGTGCTGGGCACCGCGGTGGACGAGCCGCGGTTCGCCACCGCCGAGAGCCGGCAGGCCAATGAGGACGCGCTCGACGCGGCCATCGGGCGCGCGACGGCGCCCTGGGACAAGATCGAGCTGACCGATGGCCTCGCCGCGGCCGGCGCCATCGCGGCGCCCCTGCTGACGACGGGCGAGGTGACCGCCGATCCCAGCCTGTCCGAGCTGCGGGTGCTGCGGCCCGTCACCCATTCCTTGGCCGGCGAAGCGACGCAGGCGGGACTGCCGCTGCGCATGACGTCGCCACTGCCGGAATGGACGCAATCGCCGTTGCACGGCGCGGACTCCTTCGGGGTCCTGCGCGACGAGCTCGGCCTCGACGAGGCGACCTACGCGGCACTGGACGCCGCCGGCATCACGGGCTCCGGCCCCGTCAAGCAGACACAGCCCGCGGAGGAGACACAGTGACCG
>JAOPVO010000294.1 GCA_025966155.1 Pseudonocardiales bacterium | reverse complement strand
ACTTCGGGGACGTCGCCGCCGCCCACGGGGGCGCTCACCACCGGCCCGCAGCTGGGCTCGTCGGCGTCGCAGGTGGTCATCGACGTCGCCGGCCATGTCGCGCAGCCTGGGGTCTACGCGCTGCCGGTCGGTTCGCGGGTCACCGATGCGCTGACAGCTGCCGGCGGGGCGCTGCCAGGCGTGGACCTCAGCTCGCTCAACCTCGCGCGCCTGCTCGTGGATGGCGAGCAGATCGCCGTGGGGATCATCGGCGATCCCGCCGGGGGAGCGGCCGGCTCGACAGGGTCCGCAGCGGCTGGGCCTATCGACCTCAATCGGGCCACCCCCGAGATGCTCGATGCGCTGCCGGGCGTCGGGCCGGTGCTGGCGCAGAACATTCTGGACTGGCGCGCCGAGCACGGCCGGTTCGACTCGGTGGATCAGCTGCGCGAGGTCCCCGGCATCGGGGATGCCAAGTATGCGCAGCTGAAGAGCCGGGTGCGGGTGTGACGGTCCGTCGGACTCCGTCCCGGTCCTCCGCGACCAGTCCGTTCATGACCGGTCCCGCAATGACCGGTGCCGCCTCGTCAGGTGCCGCCGAGGCCAATTCCATTGCGCCCAATGCACTGTTGCCGAAGGTGCGCGTTGTCGATCTGCGCCTCGCCGCCGGGACCGGAACCGGCTGGATAGCCGCAGCGGCCGCGCTCGTCCTGCCGATCTGGGCAACCTGGCTGATGCTCGGGTCGGCCGTGGCTGCCGGCGGCGCGGCTCTGCTTCTTCCGCGCTGGCGCTTCATGCGGTGGCCCCGGCTGAGCCGGCTCAGTCCCGAGGCGCTGCGCCTGATCGTCGTCGCGGCCGCCGGTGTGGTGCTTGTCCTCGCGCCGATGCTGCCTCGGCTGCACCAGGCCCGCGAATCGCCGCTGGCCGACCTCGCTCGCGCGCACGCATCCGTCCGGCTCGAGGTGACGCTCGAGGATGACCCCCGGGTGCTTGCCGGGGCCCGGTCCGGCCCGCCGCGGATCCTCGTTCGCGCCGCGGTCGACGGCGGTGCGGCACTCGGGAGCCCCGTTGGCTCAGACGCCGGTGGCGGCGCCCCGGCGCTGAGAGGACACGTCCTCGTGATGGCACCGGCGGAGGGCTGGCTGGGCCTGCTGCCCGGTCAGCGACTCAGCCTCGTCGGGGAGCTCGACGCGCCGCGGGGCGGCAGCCTGCTCGCAGCGGTTGTGTACGTCGACGATGCGCCCGCGCGGCACGGACTCCCGCCGGTGTGGCAGCGCGGCGCGGGGTCGATGCGAGCTGCGCTCCGGGAGGCCGTCAGCGGTTTGGGACCCGGCCCGCGCGGGCTGCTGCCGGGGCTGGTCGTGGGCGACACCAGCCAGATGGATCCGGTGCTGGCCCAGCGCTTCAACGATGCGGGGATGTCGCATCTGCTGGCGGTCTCGGGAACCAATTGCTCGATATTGATCGGCGCGATCGTGCTGGTGCTGCGCCGGGCGGGGGTGCGGCCGCGCACATGCGCCGTCCTTGCAATGGTGGTGCTGCTGGGGTTCGTCGTGCTGGCCCGGCCCTCGCCCAGCGTGGTCCGCGCCGCGGTGATGGCCGCGGTAGCGCTCATCGCGCTGGCGCTGGGCCGCGAGCGCACCGCCATCCCGGTGTTGGCGTTCGCCGCGCTGGCCCTGCTGGTCTGGCAGCCGCAGTGGGCGCTGGAGGCCGGCTTCGCGATGTCGGTCGCGGCCACCGCGTCGCTGTTGCTGATCGCCCCGGGGTGGGCGCGCCGGTTGCGCGAGCGGGGTGTGCCGCCCTTCGTCGCCGAGGCGGTGGCGATATCCGCGGCGGCGTCGGTGGCGACGCTGCCCATCATCGTGGCCATCGGCGGCCCGCTGAGCATCGTCACTGTGCCGGCCAACATGCTCGCCGAGCCCGCGGTGCCCGTTGCCACCGTGCTCGGGTTGCTGGTCGCGGTGATCGCGCCGGTGCATCTGGGGACGGCGCAGGTGCTCGCGAAGTTCGCGGGCCTGCCGTGCCGCTGGCTGATCGCCGTGGCCGAGCGGTTCGGCGGGCTCGAGGGCGCGGCTCTGCCCTGGCCGTCCGGGGTGATGGGGGCGCTGGCTCTGCTGGTGGCGATCGGGATCGTCGCGGCGGCGGTTCATCGCGGCTTGGGCCCGGCTCTGCTGGGGGCGCTGCTCGTCGCAGCGCTGATCCAGTTCCCGGTGCGGGCGCTGACCTCGGCGTGGCCGCCGTCGAATTGGGACGTCGTGGCCTGCGATGTCGGCGAGGGCGACGGCCTGGTGCTCCGGGCCGGGGAGGGGTCGGCCGTGGTCGTCGACACGGGCAGCGAGCCGCTGGCCATCGATGGCTGCCTGCGCCGTCTCGGGATTGTCGAGGTGCCGCTGCTGGTCCTCACCCATCTGCATGCCGACCATGTGGGCGGGATCGCCGGGGCGTTCCACGGGCGGAAGGTCGGTCAGGTGGTCGCCAGCCCGCTGCACGAGCCGCAGTTCGGGCTCGACCTGGTGGTCAAGGCGCTTGCGTCCGATGGCCGACCGCCAACGGATCTGATCACCCCGCAGGTCGGCAGCTCGGCGCGGATGGGCGATATCGCGTTGGAGTTCCTCTGGCCGGCGCGGGCGCTGCACGGCACACACTCGGACCCGAATAACTCCTCGCTGGTCATCCGCGCCACGATCGGCGCACTGTCGATCCTGCTTACCGGCGACAGCGAGATCGAGGAGCAGGAGGCCATGCTCGAGGCCGGAGTCGATGTGCGCGCGGATGTGCTCAAGGCCCCGCACCACGGCAGCCGCTTCGTCAGCGCCGCCTTCCTCGTGGCGGTCCAGGCCCGGGTGGCGGTGATCTCGGTGGGCCAGCCGAACGACTACGGCCACCCCGCGCCGGAGCTGCTGGCGGATCTGCGACAGGCCGGCATCGGCACGGTGCTTCGGACCGACCAGTCCGGCGACGTCGCGCTGGCCGCAGCTGCCGACGGCTCGATCACGGCGATCGCCCGCGGCCGCGAAGCTGTCGATAGCGCGCTCACGATTCCCTGGGCGCGGCCCGAAGCGACCGCCGGCGCTCAGCGCGGGCGATCCCGGATCCGCCGCATCAGGTCGGCGGGGCGTGACACCATGAGCGCATGGACGCGACGTCGGGCCGGCCGGGTCGGGGCGCCGATTCCGCCGCTGTCGTGCTGGTGCAGGGCGACGAGGAGCTGCTCGTCGCCCGCGCGATCGCCGCCCGCGTTGCCGCGGCACGGGCCGTCGACCCCGATGTCGATGTCCGGGAGTTCCCGGCCAGCGCAGTCACCGCCGGCGAGCTGCTCGACGCCTGCAGCCCCACGCTCTTCGGCGGGGGGCGGGTCACGGTGCTGCGCAAGGCCGAGGAGCTGCCGGTCGATCGGCTCGGAACCGTCAAATCGCTGATGGGCGATCCGGCTGAAGGGGTCGTCCTCATCCTTCAGCACTCGGGTGGGGCCAGGGGCAAG
>JAOPVO010000293.1 GCA_025966155.1 Pseudonocardiales bacterium | reverse complement strand
ACGGTGGGCACGACGCTGGGAGACCGCATGAGCCAGGAGCACTTGCACGCCGCGATGCTCGAGGCCGCGATGGACGCGGTCATCGCCGTCGATAGCGAGGGCCGGATCATGCAGTGGAACGCGTCGGCCGAGACGATGTTCGGCCGGGCCGCCGAGGCGGTCGTCGGGCTCGAGCTGGCCGAGGTCATCGTGCCCGAGTCGCTGCGCGCTGCCCACCGCTATGGGTTTGCCCGCTATGCAGCCGCTGGCGTGGGGACGATCGAGGGCGGCCGGACCGAGACCACCGGCGAGCGGGCCGACGGCTCGCAGTTCCCGGTCGAGCTCACGATCAGCCGCATCGTCGATGACGGGCAACCGGTATTCGTCGGGTTCCTTCGCGATATCACCGAGCGCCAACGCATGGTCGAGGACCTGCGCGACAGCCGGGCCCGCCTGATCGCGGTTTCGGACGACACCCGTCGCCGGGTCGAGCGCGATCTGCACGACGGGGCCCAGCAGCAGCTCGTGGCCCTCGCGATCGCCTTGGGCATCGCCCAGCAGCAGGTGGCCGAGGACCCGGCCAGCGCCGGCCCCACGCTGGAGATGTCGTCGCGCATCCTGGCCGAGGCCATCGACGAGCTCCGCGAGCTCGCCCGCGGCGTCCACAGCGGCATCCTGACCGAGCGCGGCCTGACGGCCGCCGTCACGCATCTGGCCAAGCGCTCGCCGATCGAGGTCTCCGTCTCGGCCGCCCCGGTTCCCCGTCTCGCGACCGTGGTCGAGACGTCGGTCTACTACCTGATGGCCGAAGCGCTGACGAACGCCACGAAGTACGGCGCGCGCCGGGTGTGGATCGACCTGCACATCGAGGACAGCCCCGGTACCGGACCAGTGCTGATCGGGCGCATCAACGACGACGGGCCCGGCGGGGCCGACCCGGCCAAGGGCACCGGACTGGCCGGTATGACCGAGCGCATGCAGGCCCTGGGCGGCAGCGTGCACATCGACAGCCCGCGCGGCGATGGCACGTCGGTGCGCATCGAGATCCCGATCGAGATCGACGCAGAGCTCCGGGCCTCGCTCGTCGCTGCGACCCTCTGCGCCTAGGCTGGTGCGGTTATGGCTCGACGCGACGATGTGCTCGACGCCGCCATCCGGGTGACGGCGGCCAACGGCGTACGGGGACTCACGCACCGCGGCGTCGACAATGAGGGCGGCCTGCCGGCCGGTACCACCTCGAACTACTTCCGGAGCCGCCAGGCGCTGACCACCGGGACCTTCGAACGGCTCGGTGAGATCATGGCCGAGATCATCGCCGGCGTGGATATGGCCCCGATCCACAGCGTCGAGGACCTCATCGTCACGATCGGCGGCAGCCTCGGCATGTCCCTGGGCCCCGGGCGCACGATCGCGGCCGCGCTGGCCGCGATGTTCACCGAGGCCGGCATCGACGAGACCCTGCACCCGACGGTGGTGAGGACCAACCGTCTCTGGTGGAGCGCCATCGAGCGGATGCTGCGCGATGCCGGCGTCACCCGGGACGTCGAGAATCGCGCCAGGTTCCTGCTCTCATACGGCAACGGCCTCGTCGTCGATCAGATGGCGGCCCGCGATCCGGACTTCGACCCGATCGCGGCGATGCGATCGGCGATCGAGGGCTTCGGGTCCGACTAGCCGGCCTCGCCGCCAGGCCCGACGAAGCTGTCGACGGCGCGGTCGACCAAGCGGTCTACTGCGCTGTTGGCGCGCTGCCGTCGGCCGGCCGGCCCATGGTCCGCAGGGCCTCGGCAGCCTCCGGCGGCAGGTTCATCCGGACCGCCGACCCATTGGCCATGGCCGCGGCGATCATCGCCTGCAGCTGCTCCGGTGCGATCCCGGGCATCGGGCTCCCGGTGGCGGCGCTGCCCGGGAAAGCGGCGCCGGCGTGGCCGGCCAGCAATGCCTGGAGCGCGGGGTTCCCGGCCAAGGGCGACGGCGCCGCCGCCGCCGGCGTTCCGGCCGGCGCTGCGAGCTGCGCGTCGAAGCTGTCGGATTGCTGACGCTGGTACGCCGCGAAGCTCAGGGTGTTGTCGTCCTTGACGAAGCGGACCTTCCGGGACTTGGCGTCGACCTCCACCTTGACCGTCTGGCCCACCTTCGGCGGCCAGAAGTCCGACCAGCGCGGCTGATCCACCTCGGCGCGGAAGAAGTCGCCGGCCGATGTCCGCACATCGATGATGAAGTCCATCGTGGCGAACGCGGAGTCGCCGCTGCCTTTGGTCCTCCCCATCCGCTTGTCGATGACCACGCCCGAAGCGGGCTCCCAGTTGCGTCCGAACATGATGCGCTCCTCGCCTGCCGCAGCCGCGTCGGCTGGGCGATGACCCGTTACTTAGTAGTCGAAGTATCGGCTGCACTGATCGGGGCCGCCAGGGGTGCAGGCCTGCGTTCGCGGGGTAGTGCCAGCACCTGATGGAGCCGCCCGGGCCAGCCCAGCCATCGACTGAGCCCGTGCGGATCCCGCGGAATCCGACCCGGAGGCATTTCACATGCGCGCGCTTACTTGGCAGGGAACCGAGAACGTCCAAGTCACCGAGGTCCCCGACCCGGTCATCCAGGAGCCGACGGACGCGATCATCAAGGTCACATCGACGGCGATCTGCGGCTCGGATCTGCACCTGTACCGGGTGCTGGGCCCGTATCTGACGCCGGGCGATGTCCTTGGCCACGAGACGATGGGCATCGTCCAGGAGGTCGGATCCGAGGTGACGAACATCCGCCCGGGCGACCGCGTCGTCATCCCGTTCAACATCTCCTGCGGGTACTGCTGGATGTGCCGGCGCGGCTGGCAGGCCCAGTGCGAGACCACACAGGTCCGCGCCGAGGGCAAGGGCGCGACGCTCTTCGGCTACACCTCCCTCTACGGCGCGGTTCCCGGGGGCCAGGCCGAGTATCTGCGCGTCCCGCAGGCGCAGTACGGCCCGATCAAGGTCCCCCACAGCGGCCCGGATGAGCAGTATCTGTTCCTCTCCGACATCCTGCCGACCGCCTGGCAGGGCGTGCGATTCGCCGACGTCACCCAGGGCGGGACGGTGGCAGTGGTCGGGCTCGGGCCGGTCGGCCAGTTCGCGGCGCGGATCGCCAAGCACCTGGGAGCCGAGCGGGTCATCGGGCTGGATCTCGTGCCCGAGCGCCTTGCCCTTGCCGCCAGGTACGGCGTCGAGACCCTGGACATCAGCGGGCTCAACGGACCGGACGATATGGCCAGCGCCTTGATCGAGATGGTCGATGGCCGCGGCCCGGACTCGGTGATCGAGGCGGTCGGCATGGAGGCCCACGGCAACCCGCTCGCCTCGTTCGCCCAGCGCGCGGCCGGGATCCTGCCCGATGCGCTGGCGCAGAAGGTGACCGACCACATGGCTATCGATCGCCTCGATGCCTTGATCACCTCAGTGAAGTCCGTCCGGCGCGGCGGCTCCGTCTCGGTGCTGGGCGTGTACGGCGGCGAGGTGGACCCGCTGCCCATGATGGAGATGTTCGACCGCGGGATCACGCTGCGGATGGGCCAGGCCAACGTGAAGCGCTGGGTGGACGACATTCTCCCGCTGCTGGACGACAACGCCGACCCCCTCGGCGCCCTCGACCTCGTCACCCACCGCATGTCGCTGGACGAGGCGCCGCACGCCTACGAGATCTTCCAGAAGAAGGAGGACGGCTGCATCAAGGTCGTCCTGACGCCGTGACCCCCGATTCGCCGGACCGCAATGTGCTGATCACCGGCGCCAGCAGCGGTATCGGGCGGGCGACCGCGCACGCGCTGGCCAAGGAGGGCGCGCGCCTCATGCTGGTCGCGCGCGGCATCGAGGCCCTTGAGCGCACCGCCGCGGAGTGCCGGCAACTCGGCGCGGATGCCGTCGCAGTAGCCAGCGTCGACTTCTCCGAGCCCGACTCCGGGACCGAGGCCGTCGAGGCGACCCTGGCGCGGTTGGGGCGCCTCGATGTTGTCGTGCACAGCGCCGCCGTCATGGCATACGGCCGGATCGACGAGCTGCCGGTCGATGTCTTCGAGCGCGTGATCGACGTCAACCTGCACGGCACGGCCCGGATCGCCCGGGCCGCGCTGCCGCTGTTCCGGTCCCAGGGCTCCGGGACGCTGGTGATAGTCAACTCCCTGCTCGGGCGCATCACGACCCCGACGATGGGCGCGTACGTGACGAGCAAGTGGGCGCAGCGCGGGCTCGCGAGGGTGCTGCAGCAGGAGGTCCGCCACATCCCCGGCGTCGAGGTGT
>JAOPVO010000273.1 GCA_025966155.1 Pseudonocardiales bacterium | reverse complement strand
GCGTGCTCAGCGCGCTGATGCGCGACATCGGGATCCCCAACGGGCTGGCCGAGGTCGGCTACCTCGACGCCGACGTCGACGACCTGGTGGGCGGCGCGATGCAGCAGCAGCGGCTGCTCGCGACGGCCCCCCGGACTGTCCGCGAGGAGGACCTGGCCTCGGTGTTCCGCGGGTCGATGGAACACTGGTGACGTGTCGTCCCCCCACGTCGGTCCCGGCCCGGACCTGGTCGCCGAGCTGCGCCGTCGGGGCGTCACCGACGCCGACGACTCGACGCTGACCCGGTCGCTCTACTCCTCCGACGCCTCGCTCTACCGCGTCGTCCCGCAGGTCGTCGCCCGGCCGCGGGCTGCCGACGAGCTCCTCGCGATCCTCGACGTGGCCCGCGCGACGGGCGTGCCGCTCACGATGCGGGGTGCGGGCACCTCGATCGCCGGCAACGCGGTCGGTCCGGGCATCGTCGTCGACACGCTCAAGCACCTCGACCGGGTGCTCTCGGTGGACCCGGACACCGCGTCCGCGGTCGTCCAGCCGGGCGCCGTGCACGCCGTGCTGCAGCGGGCCGCGGCCCCGCACGGGCTGCGCTTCGGACCGGACCCCTCGACCCACACCCGCTGCACGATCGGCGGGATGATCGGCAACAACGCCTGCGGCGCGCACGCCGTGGCCTGGGGCAACACCCGCGACAACACCGTGGCCCTCGAGGTGCTCACCGCCGACGGCCGCATCGTCCGGGCCGGCGCAGGGGGCACCGACGACCCGATCCTGGACGCGGCGCTTCGGGCCTCGACGTCGGCCAACCTCGCCGTCATCCGCACCGAGGTCGGGCGCTTCACCCGCCAGGCCTCGGGCTACGCGCAGGACGATCTGCTGCCGGAGAAGGGCTTCCACGTCGCCCGCTCGCTGGTCGGCTCCGAGGGCACGCTGGTTGTGCTGCGCGAGGCCACCGTCCGACTGGCCGTCGAGCCGCCGTTCCGGGCGCTGGCGGTCATCGGCTACCCCGATATGCCCACGGCGGCGGACTCCGTGCACCCGGTTGTGGAGCTGGGTCCCCTGGCCGTAGAGGGCATGAACCGCGGCCTGGTCGACGTTGTGGTGTCCCGCAAGGGCCCCGCAGCCGTTCCCGTGCTGCCCAAGGGCGATGGCTGGCTGTTCATCGAGACCGGCGGCGACTCCACCGCCGAGGCCGTCGTCAATGCCGAGGCGATGGTGGCCGTCGGCGGCGGGATCGACGCGTTCGTCGTGTCCGATGCCGCCCACATGGCTGCGCTCTGGCGCATCCGCGAGGACGGCGCGGGCCTGGCCGGCCGCAGCCCGTCCAACAACGAGGCCTGGCCGGGCTGGGAGGACGCCGCCGTCCCGCCGGCCGCGCTGGGACCGTATCTGCGCGACTTCCAGCAGTTGCTCGACGACCACGGCCGCCATAGCCAGCTATACGGCCATTTGGGCGACGGCTGCATCCACGGCCGGATCGACTTCGACTTCCGGAACCCCGGGGGCGCGCAGCGGATGCGCGCCTTCGTCGAGGACGCCGCGGACCTCGTCGTCAAGCACGGCGGCTCGCTGTCCGGCGAGCACGGCGACGGCCGGGCCCGCAGCGAGCTGCTGGCGCGGATGTTCTCCCCGGCCATGATCGCCGCGTTCGGGTCGCTCAAGGCCGTGTGGGATCCCGAGAACCTGCTCAACCCCGGTGTGCTCGTCGACCCGCGGCCCCTCGACGCCGACCTGCGGGTCAAGCCTTCGCTGCCTATGCTTCGCGGCGCGTTCTCGTACCCGCACGACGACGGCGATATCAACCACGCCGTCCACCGCTGCACCGGCGTCGGCAAGTGCCGCGCGGACATGACCGCGACCGGTGGCGTTATGTGCCCGTCGTTCCTGGCCACCCGCGATGAGAAGGACTCCACCCGCGGCCGGGCCCGTGTGCTCCAGGAGATGATCAACGGCTCGCTGGTCACCGGCGGCTGGAAGTCCGACGAGGTGCACGAGGCGCTCGACCTCTGCCTGTCCTGCAAGGGCTGCGCCAGCGACTGCCCGACCGGCATCGACATGGCCACCTACAAGGCGGAGGCGCTGCACCAGCGCTACCGCCGGCGCCTGCGCCCGATGTCGCACTACTCGCTGGGCTGGCTGCCGCGCGCGGCGCGCCTGGCCACGAAGATGCCGCGGATGACGAATGCGGTCATGCGCTCCAAGCCGCTGTCGGCGCTGATCAAGCGCGCCGGCGGCATCGACTCCCGTCGCCCGCTGCCGGAGTTCACCGAGCAGACGTTCCGCTCGTGGTTCGCGGGCCGTCCGGCGGGGGTGACGCCCGCCCCGCACGGGCCGGTGATGCTCTGGGCCGACACATTCACCAACGCCTTCAGCCCCGAGGTGGGCCAAGCGGCCGTCGCGGTGCTCGAGGACGCGGGCTACGAGGTGCGCCTAACCGAGGGCAATGTCTGCTGCGGGCTTACCTGGATCTCGACCGGCCAGCTCGACGGGGCCCGCCGCCAGCTGCGCCGTTCCCTCGACGCGCTGGAGCCGGCCCTCGACGCGGGCATCCCCATCGTCGGGCTCGAGCCGTCGTGCACGGCTGTCCTGCGCTCCGATGCCCACGAGCTGATGCCCGATGACCCTCGGGCGCAGAAGGTCGGGCCCGCCACCAGGACCCTGGCCGAGCTGCTGTCCGCCACGCCCGGTTGGGCCCCGCCATCGCTGGCCGGCGTCACCGGCGTCGCCCAGCCGCACTGCCACCAGCACGCGGTCATGGGCTGGGGACCGGACAAGGCGCTGCTGGCCGCGGCCGGCGCCAAGATCGCCGCCGTTGGCGGCTGCTGCGGGCTGGCCGGCAACTTCGGCGTCGAGAAGGGCCACTACGACGTCTCGGTCGCCGTCGCCGAGACCGCGCTGCTGCCGGCCGTCCGCGCCGCCGGGGACAGCGACATCGTGCTGGCCGACGGGTTCTCCTGCCGAACCCAGCTGGACCAGCTCGCCTCCCGCGACGGCCTCCACCTCGCTCAACTGCTCGCCGCGCATCTGCCGCGCACCGGCTCCGCCGATATGCAGCCCGGCTCCACCGAAGGAGAAGACCGATGACCGCGACCGACACTGCCGTTGGATACGTCCCGCCGCCGTACCCGTACGACCGGCTCGACGAGGTCGCGAAGATCGCCGCCGCCGTGCCCGGCGGGGCCATCGACCTGTCCATCGGCACCCCGTGCGACCCGCCGCCGGCCAACGTCGTCGCAGCGCTGTCGGCCGTGCCGAACGAGGCCATGGGCTACCCCGCGTCGATCGGCTCGCTGGGCCTGCGCCAGGCGTTCGCGCGCTGGGCCGACCGCCGCCTGGGCGCGACGGTCGACGTGGCCAAGGAGATCGCGGCCTGCGTCGGCACCAAGGAGTTCGTCGCGACCACGCCGCAGTACCTGAAGCTGCGCACGCCCTCGCGCGACACCGTCCTGTACCCGGCGATCAGCTACCCGACGTACGAGATGGGCGCGATCCTGGCCCAGTGCCGGGCCGTGCCGTACCTGACGCTGGCCGACATATCGCCCGAGGACGCGGCCCGCGCCCTGTGCCTCTGGGTCAACTCGCCCAGCAACCCGACCGGCGAGCTCGTCGATCTCGGCGAGGCGGCCGCATGGGGCCGTGCGCGCGATGTCCCGGTGCTGTCGGACGAGTGCTACGCCGAGTTCACCTGGAACGGCCCGCCGCGCACGATCCTCGAGCACGGCACCCAGGGCGTCCTGGCCGTGCACTCGCTGTCCAAGCGGGACAACTTCGCCGGCGCTCGCGTCGGCTTCTACGCCGGCGACCCCGAGATCGTGCACTACCTGCGCGAGGTCCGTAAGCACGCTGGGTTCATGGTGCCCGGCCCGGTGCAGTCGGCCGCGATCCTGGCCCTGGACGACGACGCCCACGTCGAGGCGCAGCGGGCCCGCTACCTGGGCCGCCTCAAGCGCATGCAGCAGGTGCTTGCCGCCTGCGGGCTCGAGGCGCCGCTGCCCGACGGCGGCTTCTACCTCTGGACGCCGATCCCCGACGGCGACGCGTGGGCCGCGGCCAAGGTGCTGGCCGAGCGCGCCGGCATCATCTCCTCGCCCGGCGAGTTCTACGGCGCGGCGGGATCGGCGTTCTTGCGCATCGCCGTCGTGCAGCCCGACGAGCTCATCGAGCTGGCGGCCAAGCGGGTTGGCATCGCGTAGCGGCTGCCGGAAGAACTGCGCGACCCCGGCCGGATGAACGTTCCCCTTATGGCCGCTCGGGCTAGCCTGCCCGGATGGCCAGTGACGACCGCCATATAGGCGAACCGCAGATGAGGCCCACCGGGCGATCCGGGGCGCTGCTCGGGGTCAAGGTGATCGCGGCGGCGATGTCGTTGGCGATCGTGATCGGCTCCGGCGTCGCCTGGACGATCTACCGCGACTTCACCAGCAATGTCTCGGTGATATCGATGGATGGGCCGCTTGATGCCAACGGGAACCCGGTTGCGGACGTTGACGGCAAGGACCTCAATATCCTCATCGTCGGCGACGACTCCCGTGCCGGGGCGACGCAGGAGGAGCTCGACGAGCTGGGCACCACGGACGCTGGCGGCGGGGAGAACACCGACACGATCATGGTCATGCACGTGCCGGCAAGCGGCGAGGCCGCGTCGGTCATGTCGTTCCCCCGCGACAGCTGGGTCGAGATCCCCGGCCATGACTACGGCAAGATCAACTCGGCCTTCAACTACGGCAAGCAGGACGCCGGCGGCGACGACTCGGGCGGAGCGACGCTGCTGGGTCAGATCATTTACAACCTGACCGGCCTGAAGATGGACCACTTCATCAAGATTGGCATGCTGGGGTTCCTGCGCGTCAGCAAGGCCATCGACGGCGTCGACCTCTGCCTGAACAACGATATGGGTCTAAAGCAGGACTCCGACGCCGAGCACCCCGAGGGCTATACCGGCATCGACCTCAAGGCGGGCTGGAACTACGGCGTGCAGGGCCACCAGGCGGTGGCCTTCGTCCGTCAGCGGCACGGGCTGGTCAGCGACATCAGCCGGATACAGCGGCAGCAGTACTTCCTCTCCGCCGCGTTCCGCAAGATCGAGGGCAAGGGCTTCCTGCTCAACCCCCTCAAGCTGCGCGATCTCGTGACCGCCGTCAGCAGCAGCCTCACCGTGGACAAGGGCCTCAAGGGAACGAAGCTGCTGAGCCTCGCCACGCAGATGTCGGCGCTGACGGCCGGCAACCTGACCTTCATCACCGCGCCCAACAATGGCGGCGGGTACCGGGACGACATCGACCTGGACGTGGTGACCCTCGATGAGGACCAGCTTCGCAAGGACGTCGCGACCTTCATCGGGCACCCCGATGCGTATACCTCGGCCGCGCCGGCCGCCCCGGGATCGTTCTCGGTGAAGGTCGTGAACGACACCGACGGATCCGATGCCGGGAACACCGCCATCGCGGCGCTGACCGCGCTCGGGTTCAAGGCCACGGCCCAGGCCAGCCCGGATGTGTCGGCCTCGACGTCGATTCAGTATCCGCAGGGCAAGGAGGCCCAGGCCAAGGCACTGGCGGCGGTTGTCCCCGGGGCCTCGGTAGTCGCCAGCGACGTGTCCCAGGTGACGCTGGTGCTCGGCAACGACCGGGCGCGGGTCGGCGCCCCGACCGCCGGCGGCGGGGGATCGGCCCCGACCGGGAGCGGCAGTACGCCCGCCGCCGACCCCGGCCCCGATGTGCGGACGGCCGATGCCGCAGACTGCATCGACTAGCTCGTTCGCGAGCGTTAGTGGACTGGCACGCTGACCTAGACTCGGGACGGGGCTGCTGAAATGTCATCGATACATCCCGGTCGTACGGTGTCGCCCGTGGGCGACCTGTTTGATGGCTATAGATCCGGGGCCGCCTGGGATGAGATGCTCGACTCCGGCGGTGCTCCACGGCCGCCCTATCGCGGCCTGCATGAGGCGCTTCAAGGTATCGGCGTCCAGGATCTGCGCGCGAATGCCGATGCCCTGGCCCGCAGCTACCTCGACCAAGGCGTCACCTTCGACGTCGGCGGCGAGGAGCGGCCGTTCCCCCTGGACATCGTCCCCCGCGTCATCGATGCCGCCGACTGGCGCACGATCGAGGTCGGGGTCAAGCAGCGGGTGCGCGCGCTCGAGGCGTTCCTGGCCGATGTCTACGGCCGGAATCGGGCCGTGCTCGACGGGGTCGTTCCGCGCTCGGTCATCACGACATCCAAGAACTTCCATCGCCAGGCCTTCGGGATCGACTACGCCAATGGCGTGCGCGTCCACGTCGCGGGCATCGACCTGATCCGCGACGAGCAGGGCGAGTTCCGGGTCCTCGAGGACAACGTCCGGGTGCCGTCCGGGGTCAGCTATGTCATGGCCAACCGAGTCGCAATGACCCACTCGTGGGCCGAGATGCTCGGCGGCACGCGGCTGCGGCCGGTGTCGCAGTACCCCCAGCGACTGCTCGCGGCGCTGCGGATGGCGGCGCCGCGCGGCGTGGCGGACCCCTGCGTCGTGGTGCTCACGCCCGGCGTCTACAACAGCGCGTACTTCGAGCACGCGCTGCTGGCCCGCTCGATGGGCGTGGAGCTCGTCGAGGGCCGAGACCTGATCTGCTCCGGCGGCACCGTCCGTATGCGCGACACCGCCGGCGAGCGGCGCGTCGATGTGATCTACCGACGCGTCGACGACGAGTACCTCGACCCGGTGCAGTTCCGCAGCGACTCGATGCTGGGCGCGCCCGGCCTGCTGACGGCGGCGCGCGCCGGCACCGTCACGATCGCCAACGGCGTGGGCAACGGCGTCGCTGACGACAAGCTGATCTACACCTACTTCCCGGACCTCATCCGGTACTACCTGTCCGAGGAGCCGGCATTGAAGAATGTCGATACCTGGCGGCTGGAGGATCCGGGCGCGCTCGAGGAGGTCCTCGACCGCCTGGACGAGCTGGTCGTCAAGCCGGTCGACGGCGCGGGCGGCAAGGGCCTGATCATCGGCCCGCAGGCGACGAAGGAGGAGCTCGACCGGATGCGGATCGCCCTTCGCGCCGATCCGAGAGGCTGGATCGCCCAGCCCGTGGTGCAGCTGTCGACGGTGCCGACGCTGATCGGGGACAAGATCGCGCCCCGCCACGTCGACCTCCGGCCATTCGCGGTCAACGACGGCGACGACATCTGGGTGCTGCCCGGCGGGCTCACGCGGGTGGCGCTGCGCGAGGGCTCGCTCGTCGTCAACTCCAGTCAGGGCGGCGGGTCGAAGGACACGTGGGTGCTGGCGGGGGACCGCGTCGCCGCCACCACGCCGGACCCGGGCGAGCTCCTGCTCCCGGTGACGCTGGCGCACAAGCCGATGCCGATGCCCGACATCGGCGCGGAGTACGGCGCGCAGGATCAGCAGCAGCAGCAGGGCCTCGACGCAGTCCCGATCGACGTCGCCGGCGGTGCATCATGCTGAGCCGGATCGCCGAGTCGCTGTATTGGATCGGTCGCTATGTGGAGCGAGCTGAGGACACCAGCCGCATGCTCGACGTCCACCTCCAGTTGCTGATCGAGGAGCCATGGGCGCCGGAGGACGTCGTCTGCGCATCCCTGCTGTCGGCGATGGGCTTCGCGACCGATGCGGCGAATCACGAGGGCCCGATCGGCCGCAACGAGGTCTTGAGCCACCTGGCCTGGGAGCGCAGCAGCCCGGCGTCGGTCGTCGGCGCGCTGTCCGCCGCGCGCGAGAACGCCCGCCGGTCCCGCGAGGCGGTGTCGACAGAGCTCTGGGAATGCCTCAACGTCACCTGGCACAACGCCGGGCGGGCCAGCTTCCGGGCCCGTCCGCACGAGTTCTTCCCGTGGGTGCGGGAGCGGTGCGCGGTGTTCTCCGGCACCGCGGACTCCACCCTCAGCCGGGACGAGGCGTGGCACTTCCTGGTGCTGGGCCGAAGCATCGAGCGGGCCGACATGACCGCCCGGCTGATCGCCGCGCGAGCACTGACCGGCAACGCCGGCCCGTCCTGGGTCACGCTGCTGCGCAGCTGCGGGGCCTACCAGTCGTTCCTGCGGAGCTCCCGCGGGTCGGTGAACGACGCGCGCGCCGTGGACTTCCTGCTGCGCGACCCGCTGTCGCCGCGGTCGCTGACCAGCGCGCTGAGTCAGGCCGAGCGGTCGCTGGACGACCTCTCCGCCTTCGGGGATCGCAACGCCCGGGGCGAGGCGCACCGGGTGCTCGGCCTGATCCGGTCGGAGCTGGAGTACGCGTCGACCGAGGACATCCGAAGCGATCTGCACAGCGTGATGGAGCGCGTCCAGCAGGCGGCATCGATAGCCAGCGATGCGGTGACCCGGCGCTACTTCCCGCACGGGCTCGTCACGTCCTGGGCGGTGTCGTAGCCGTGAACGGGGCTCGCCGCGGAATACCGGCCGGCCCGTCATCGCTGTGCGCTCAGGTTCGGGGCATCGACATGACTGGGGACTCCGCATGACCAGCAGGCTCAAGATCAAGCACACGTCGACCTACAACTACGACAAGCCGATCGGCTCCTCCTACAACGAGGCCCGGTTCACCCCCACGGCCACCGCGTGGCAGATCCCGCTCGAGTCGTCGCTGACCGTCGAGGCCGCGTCCTGGCAGTTCCCGTTCATCGACTACTGGGGCACCAGCGTCCGGGCGTTCGAGGTCAACCGCCCGCACGCGCAACTGGTGCTGGAGTCCATCAGCCTGGTCGAGGTCGACGCCTCGCATCAGCCGGTGCCGCAGCCGATCAGCTGGGCCGATCTGGCCGATCCGAAGCTGACCGACGCCTTCATCGAGTATCTCTCGCCCACGCCGAGCACCACGCCGGGCGAGGAGTGGTCGGCGCTCGCGCGCGAGGCGGCCTCGGGCCTGGGCCCGCATGAGGCCGGCCTGGCCATCAGCTCGTTGCTGCATAGCCTGATGACCTATCAGCCCGGCGCGACCGGCGTGCACACCACGGCGGCCGAGGCGTGGGAGGAGCGCCTCGGCGTCTGCCAGGACTACGCCCACCTGCTGGTCGGCTCCCTGCGCGAGCTCGGCATCCCTGCGCGCTATGTATCGGGCTACCTCCACCCGACGCGCAATGCCCCGATCGGCGAGCCCAAGGTGGGGGAGAGCCACGCCTGGGTGGAGTGGTGGGCCGGTGCGTGGGTGGGCCACGACCCGACCAACGACATCGCCTCGGGCGAGCGGCACGTCATCGTCGGCCGGGGCCGCGATTACGGGGATGTCCCCCCGTTCAAGGGGATCGTCGCAGGCAACGCGCTGGCGACGCTGAGCGTGGCCGTGGAGATCGTCCGCCTCGCCTGAACCGGACTCTTGTGAACTGGACTTTTGGCAATGGTCTGTCGCTGAGCGACCGGCCATTGCCCTGAGTTGGGCTAGGCGGGCTCTTGGCCGAGCGCCGTGTAGTGGCTCTGCGTCGCCGGGTAGTAGTCGGCGGCGAAGCTGATCGCATTGACGTCGGGCACGTCCTCGCCCTCGGCCGTCATGCGGAACTGAACCGTTCCGCTTGCGGGATCGCCAGTCCAGACGCCGATCCAGCGGGCCAGTCGGGCGGATTCGGTGATCGCCGCCCACACAGCCTCGATCGGCGCGGCGAAGGTGCGCTCGAAGATCACCTCATCGCGGCCGCCAACTGTGCGCCGGCGGCCGGTCGGCTCCGGGCTCATACCGGCAGGCCGTTCATCGTGGGCAACTAGCGACGAATAACGGCGGCGATCAGGCCGTCGCCGACCGGCAGCATCGCCGGGATGAGCCGCTCGTCGGCACGCACCGCCCGGCCAAGATCGCGCAGCACGACGGTGTCGGCATCGCGGACCGAGGGGTCGGCGACCTTGTCGCTCCAGAGCACGTTGTCGAACGCGACGATCCCGCCCGGGCGCAGCAGCCGGATCGCCTGCGCCAAGTAGGTCGGGTAGCCGGCCTTGTCCGCATCGACGAAGACCAGGTCGTAGGCGCCATCAGTGAGGCGTGGCAGTACCTCGCCGGCCGAGCCGTTGATGAGACGGAATCGGTTGGCCGCGATGCCCTCGTCGGCAAATGCCTCGCGCGCGGCCCGCTGGTGCTCGGGCTCGACATCGACCGACGTCAGGACGCCGTCGGGCGCCATCCCGCCGAGCAGCCAGAGGCCGGACACGCCGGTCCCGGTGCCGAGCTCCACGACGGTGCGGGCATTCCCGGCCGCCGCCAGCAGCCGCAGCGCCGCGCCGCCGGCGGGGCCGATCGGCACGCAGCCAAGCTCCTGCGCCCGGGCTCGGGCGCCTACCATCGCATCGGACTCGACGAGCCAGTTCTCGGAGAACTCGATGCTCGCGGTGCTGATTAACGCGTCGGCCATACCTGCGAGGCTATCGGCATAGGCCGTGCTCGCTCAGGCGGCTCGCGGAGGCGGTTTGGGTACTCTAGGCGATGCGCCCGCGCGCACAGCGCACTGTCGGCAACGAACCCTGTCGAGTGTGCGTTCACTGAGAGCACGTCTTTTCCCGCCTCCGACGGGAACGGCGCCGACCATCGGGGGAGTTGAGGCTTCGTGAGCGACATCGCGCTTCCCGCCCTGAACGACGACCAGACCCCGACCGCGCCTGGCGCAGCGGGCGCATCGGCCTGGGTGCCGCCCAGTTGGGACGAGGTCGTTCGCCTGCACGCGGACCGCGTCTACCGCCTCGCCTACCGGCTCTCGGGCAACCGGGCCGACGCGGAGGATCTGACCCAGGAGACCTTCGTGCGGGTGTTCCGGTCCCTTGCCGACTACACGCCGGGCACCTTCGAGGGCTGGCTGCATCGCATCACCACCAACCTGTTCCTTGACATGGTCCGTCGCCGTCAGAGGATCCGATTCGAGTACCTCGCCGACGACGCCGCCGAGCGACTGCCGGCCGCGCGCGGCGGCGAGCCCGAGCATGCCTTCGGCCAGAACAACATGGACCCCGAGATCGAGCGGGCGCTCGCCGCGCTGCCGCCGGACTTCCGCGCTGCCGTTGTGCTGTGCGACCTCGAGGGCCTGTCCTACGAGGAGATCGCCGCGACCCTGGACGTCAAGGTCGGCACCGTCCGCTCCCGAATCCACCGCGGCCGGGTGCTGCTGCGCAATGCCCTGGCGCACCGGGCGCCCGGCCTGCGCGCGGCGTTCGACGATGGCTCGGCCGCGGCCCTGGGCTCGCACGACGATGCTGGGGCGGTGCTATGAACCTGCCCGTCCAGCACCTTTCCGACGAGGCGATAGCCGCGTGCGCCGACGGCGTGCTGCCGCCGGGCGCGCAAGTGCGGGCCGAGCGGCACATCGCGATGTGCATCAACTGCAGCGACGCCGTCCACGGCCAGCGGGAGGCGATGCGCGCCCTGCGCACCTCTGTCGCGCCGGCGCTGCCGATGGATCTGCTCGACCGCCTCCGGTCGCTGCCGATGACCACACCGCTGCGTCTCACCCCGGTCGTGCTCGGCGACGGCGGCGCGCCGATGTTCGCCGCATATGGGACGAGCGTGCTCGCCGCGGCTGATCCCGGCCCCCGCACCAGTCGCGGGCGGTTCGGGTCCCGATCGATGATGCTGGTTGGTGCGACGACTGCCCTGGCGGTCGGCTTCGTGGGCGCAGGCACCGGCGCGGTCCCCGCGCACAGCAGCCCGGCCCCGCCGGCGCAACGCACCGCAGTCACTCCGACGCAGTCCTCCGTGCTCGACTCGCGCTCCATCGTGTCTGGGTCCACCACCACAGATGGGGTTCATGTGATCGTGCGCGAAACCGCCCATGCCAGCCTTCGGGCGCCTGCCGACTCCGTCGACCGCCTCCCGGGCGCGCGGTGACCACCGGCGCATCCGACGAGCCAGGGAATGGGCGGCAAGGCGATTCGGCTGATTCCCCGGACGCATTCGGCCGTCCCGAGGGCGTGAACGAGGGGTTCGCCCCGCGCCAGGGACTGCCGCCGCCCGGCCCGGTCGCGCGCGCGGCTGATCCCGGCGCGGAGGCGGCATTCGGCCGGCCGGCCCACGAACAGAACGGCTTCGCCGAAGGGCCGCGACTGGGCCCGCGGCGAGCGGCGGCGCCAACGGTCACCCCCGCCCTGCACCAGGCGTTCGGCCGCCCGGCCGCGGCCGGCGACTTCGCCCCCGCGCCCGGCGACCGGATCGAGCCCCGCCACGGCACGGCCCCCCCGACATGGTGGAAGGGCAACGACGACGCGTGGCGGGACCCCGATTCGCCCTACTGGCTGGTGTCGCGCCGTGCCCCGCGGGCGGTGGATGACGTCGATGACGACGATGACGCCTCGGGCAACGCGCGCCGCCGGAGCCGTCGCGGCACGGGCCGGGGACTCACGATCCGGGCGGCACTGCTGATGGTCG
>JAOPVO010000094.1 GCA_025966155.1 Pseudonocardiales bacterium | reverse complement strand
GGCCAAGTACAACACCCGCTGCGAGCGGTTCTGCGGCCTGTCGACCAGCTGCCCGATCCACGTCGACGGCCGGACGGTGACCGGATGACGGCCACGCCTGCGCTGGTCCCACGGACGGACCGGCTGTCGGCCGAGGCGCTCGCGCAGCGGCTGGGCATGGCCCACGCGCCGACGCCCGAGCAGGCGGCGATCATCGAGTCGCCGCTCACGCCCTCGGTGGTCATCGCCGGGGCCGGATCGGGCAAGACCGAGACGATGGCGGCGCGGGTGGTCTACCTCGTGGCCAACGGGCTGATCACCCCGGAGCGGATCCTCGGCCTGACCTTCACCCGCAAAGCCGCGGGTGAGCTGGCTATCCGCATCCGCAGCCGGCTCAGCATCTGGCGGCGCATCGTCGACCCGCGGCAGGAGGATCCGCTGCTCGACGGCGAGCCCACGGTGCTGACGTACGCCGCGTACGCCGGCCGCCTTGTCGCCGAGCACGCCCTGCGCGTCGGGGCCGAGCCCGATGCCATCGTGCTGTCGCAGGCCCGCCGATGGCAGTTGGCCGATCAGGTGGTGCGCCGGTACGACGGTGAGATCCGCGACGGCGCGGGCGCCCCGTCGACGATCACGGCGAAGGTGATGGCGCTGGCCGGGGACATTGCCGAGCACCTCAGCTCGCCCGCCCAGATCGGCGCGCTCACCGACGGGCTGCTGGCCCAGCTCGAGCTGCTGACCACCGAGAAGGCGTTCCGCAAGCGCTGGCCGCTGGACACCGGCGATCTGCCCGAGTCGCTGCAGGACCGGCGCAATCTGCTGCCGCTGATCGAGCGGTTCCTGGCGGCCAAGCGGGCGACCGGGCGCGGGGCCATGGACTTCGGCGACCAGATGTCGATGGCGGCGGACCTCGCGCTGATCGACGAGGTGCGCGAGGCCGAGCGCGCGCGGTTCGGCGTTGTCCTGCTCGATGAGTACCAGGACACCGGCCATGCCCAGGCGACGGTGCTGCGCGGGTTGTTCGGCGACGGCCATCCGGTCACCGCCGTCGGTGATCCATTTCAGGCTATCTACGGCTGGCGCGGGGCCAGCGCCGGAACCATCGAGCGATTCGCCACGGTGTTCCCGCAGGCCGACGGCGCCCGGGCCAGTGTGTTCACGCTGTCCACCAGCTTCCGCAATGACCAGGCGATCCTGCGGGTCGCCAACGATGTCGCGGTACCGCTCCGGGATGTCTCGCCGGACACCGTCACGCTGCGGCCCCGGCCCGGCGCCGAGGGCGGATCCGTGACGCTGGCCCTGGTGCAGACCGTCGAGGACGAGGCGCAGTGGATCGCCGCGCGGATGCTCGCGGACTGGAACTCGCTGCCCGAGGGCGACCGCACCGCGGCGGTGCTCGTGCGCCGCCGGGCCGATATCCCGGCGATCGAGTGGGCCCTCACCGACGCCGGCCTGATGGTCGATGTGGTGGACCTCGGCGGGCTGCTCAGCACCCCCGAGGTCATCGAGGTCGTTAGCACGCTGCGGGTTCTGCACGATCATCGCGCCGGGGCGTCGCTGATGCGACTGCTGACCGGCGCGCGCTGGCGGATCGGGCCCAGCGACATCGCCGCGCTCGCCGACCGCGCGCGGTACCTGAGCCGGCCGGCCGACGACAGCGCGGAGCGGAACCCCGACGACGCCGTCGGCCTGGTCGAGGCGCTGGACGATCTCGGTGGCCCGGCCCGGTACTCGGCCGAGGGCTTCGCCCGGCTCGAGGCGCTGTGCGTGGAGCTCCGAGGCCTTCGGGCCCGGGCCGGTGTCGCGCTGCCGGAGCTGGTCGCCGACGTCGAGCGGACGATCGGGGTTGCTCTCGAGGTTGCGTCCCGCCCGGACCGCGCGGCGACCGGCCGCGTGCACCTCGATCGCTTCCTCGACGAGGTGGTGCGCTTCACCGCCGAGGCCGACCTCTCCTATGCCTCCGGCAGCGGCGGCCCGCCCGGGCTCGGCGCGTTCCTGGCCTACCTCGAGGCCGTCGACGACGAGGACAACGGCTGGGTGCCGGGCGAGATCGCCGTGGCGAAGGAGTGCGTGCAGATCCTCACCGTCCACGGCGCGAAGGGCCTGGAGTGGGATGTCGTGGCGCTGGCCGGCCTCGCCGACGGGGTGTTCCCGGCGGCCTCGCGCGGAGGCGTCGACTGGACCAAGGAGCCGCGCCTGCTGCCTACTCCGCTGCGCGGGGACCGAGACGATCTGCCGGCCCTGGATCTCCGCGAGGTCACCACGCTGCGCGAGCTCGATAGCCAGCTCAAGGTTATGCGGCAGGGCATCGCCGACCGCCAGGCCATCGAGGAGCGGCGGCTGCTCTACGTGGCGCTGACTCGGGCCCGGCGGGCCATCTACGCCGTTGGCTCGGTCTGGGGCGCGAACAACACCAAGGTCCGCGGGCCCAGCCCGTTCCTGCTGGAGCTGAAGGCGCTCGCCGAGCAGGACGCGCTGGATGGCCCGAGCGGGGCCGGGCGCATCGAGGTCACCGAGTGGGCCGATCCCGCGCGGTACGACAAGAACCCGCTGCTAGCCGATGTCGCCACTGGCGTGTGGCCGTTCGATCCGCTGCGGGCCCGCCGCGCTGACGTCTCGGCCGGGGCCGATCTGGTGCGCGCCGCGATGGCCGAGCTCGCCGCGCACCCGGTCGAGACCATCGCGCCCGAGGTGCTGTCGCTGTTCGAGGTCGCGCCCGAGCCGGACGAGAACGACCGCCCCGCCCAGTGGAACCGCGACATCGACCTCCTGCTGCGCGAGCGCGCGGCGCTGCGGGCGCCCGCCGGCGATATCGAGGTGCCGGTGCCCGACCAGCTGTCGGTGTCGCAGCTGGTGACGCTCCGGGCCGATCCGGCGCAGCTGGCCCGCCAGATCCGTCGCCCGATGCCGTCCAGGCCCGCGCCGCTGGCCCGGCGCGGCACGGCGTTCCACCTCTGGCTCGAGCGACGGTGGACGATGGCCCCGCTGGTCGATGTGGACGAGCTGCCCGGCTCGGCCGATCCGGAGCCGGCGGAGGACACCGACCTCGACGCCCTGCGCGAGTCGTTCGAGTCCAGCGAATGGGCCAATCGGCAGCCGCACGAGGTCGAGGTGCCCTTCGACACGGTCATCGGCGGCGTGGTCGTGCGCGGGCGGATCGATGCGGTGTTCCGCGAGCCCGCGGGCAGCA
>JAOPVO010000236.1 GCA_025966155.1 Pseudonocardiales bacterium | reverse complement strand
TGCTCGGCCTCCGCGTAGACCTCGCCGAGGCGCGTGCGCAGGTAGGCCGGGGTCGCGAAACCGGTCATCGGGTCGGTGCAGGCTGCGGCGAATTGCGCGGAGG
The DNA here is from genome assembly GCA_025966155.1 of Pseudonocardiales bacterium. GTDB lineage: Bacteria > Actinomycetota > Actinomycetes > Mycobacteriales > Jatrophihabitantaceae > RYN-150. The sequence continues at coordinate 18,350 of JAOPVO010000236.1, read as the reverse complement.
ACATCTCATCGGCCCAGCCGAGGGCCACCTCGCGGAGCAGCGCCGTCGGCACACTGTGGTCCCCGACGACCCCCAGCAGCGCGGAAAGGTCGTCGAGCGTCTCGCCCAGGGGACCGCCGATCGGGCCCGATGGCGACCCGGTTCGCCGGCTGCGGCCAGCGGCTCGCGGCCTCCCGGATCGATTCGACGACGGCATCCACCGAGGGGCACCACCAATCGCCGGGGAATGCCCACGAGCCGGCCAAGCTGCCTAGGCGCCACTGCTCGCGGAGGCGATCGGGGCTCTCCCCCACCGCTCGCGGACTCAGGTCGACAGGCACGGGTGTCCCTTCTCGACCGGTCCACCTGCGCATGCCGCGAGGTCCCGGGAGAGGGACGGCCACTGTCGCCGCCTATGACGGGAGGGTCGGGGACATTTCTTTTCCCTGGTGACGCACCCGCGGGCCGACGGGAACCCCCGCAACCTGGCAAGCTGCGACTCGTGCACCGCGCACGGACGGGGGCGGTGACGATCAGCAACGATGCAGGCAGCGCACGCGACGCGCGTGATGCCCGCCCCGGCCCGAGTGATGCCGAGCTCATCGCGGTGGTCCGCGGCGGCGACAAAGACGCCTTCGCCGAGCTCTACCGACGCCACTCGGCCGCTGCGTACGGCCTGGCCCGTCAACTCGCCTCGTCCCCCAGCGCCGCCGACGACCTCGTTGCCGAGGCTTTCGCCAAGGTGCTCGAGGCCCTGAGCAACGGCCGCGGGCCGGATTCGGCCTTCCGCGCCTACCTGCTCACGACGCTGCGCCACGGCCTCTACGACAACACCCGGCGCGACCGGCGGCTGCACTTCACCGATGACCTGACCAGCGTCGACCCGGGCACGCCTTTCGTCGACACCGCAATGAAGGATCTCGAGGCCAGCCTGGTGGCGCGCGCCTACGCGGCGCTGCCCGAGCGGTGGCAGACCGTGCTCTGGCACACCGAGATCGAGGGCCAGAAGCCGGCCGATATCGCGCCCCTGCTGGGCCTGACCGCCAACGGCGCCGCGGCATTGGCCTATCGCGCCCGCGAGGGCCTGCGGCAGGCGTACCTGCAGGCCCACCTCGCCGAATCGGCCGAGGACCACTGCCGGTTCACCGTCGAGCGCCTCGGGGCCTGGGCCCGCGACGGCCTGGCCAAGCGCGAGAAGTCCAAGGTCGAGGACCACCTCGAGACCTGCGAGCGGTGCCGGCTGCTGTCCGGCGAGCTGGTCGATGTCAACAGCGGGCTGCGGGCGATCATCGCGCCGCTCGTGCTCGGCGCGCCGTTCGTCGCGGGCTACCTCGCCAGCCTGCAGATCGGGGCCGGAGCCGGCCTGGCGGCGGAGGGATCAACGGCGTTCCCCTCCCCGGGCCGGTCCGGGAGCGGGACGGGTGCGGCCAGCGGCGGCGCGGCCGGCGGGTCGCGCCGCACGGCGCTGATCGCCGCCATCGCCGCGGTCGCGGTCATCGCCGTTGCCGGGGCCGCCTATGCCGTCAGCCGAGGCGGCGACACCACCGCCAACCACGGCGGGTCATCGCTTGGCGTGAGCCCGCAGGCGTCCTCGCGGCCCACTTCGGCCGTCAGCCCATCCACGACCAGCGCATCGACACCGAGCGCGACGACACCGACCACCCCCGCACCCCCGCCGACGGACCCTGTTGCCCCGGCTGTGCCGCCGGCCCCGACCCCGTCACCCACCAGCGACGAGCCGTCGGCCTCCGACGCGCCGGCGCTGGCGCCGCTGTCGGTCGGAGTGGCGCTGACGTTCAACGGCTATACGGGCCAGTCCGGCACGCTGTCCGGGGCCGTTGGCGCCGCGCCCCAGATCCGGCTGCTCAGCACGATGCCGGCGGGCTGGTCAGTGACCATCAGCGGCCCGTGCCTGGAAGGCGGCGGAGCAAGCACGGTGTGCACGCTGCCCGGCGGCCAGAACGCCGGCAGCATCACCGTCGGCATCACCGCGCCGCCATCGACCACCGATAGCCCGTCGATCACAATCGGGCTATTTGCCGACGCCGGCGACACCGCCCCCATCGACTCGTTCTAGCCCGACACGGCGCGCACTTGGCGCATGCACAGGGTCATAGGGCACTCTGTGTCAGCCCACGGCCACCGCGCCGCCCATCAGCGCCGCCGCCGCCACCCAGCAGCGCGTCGCGCATTGCCCGCCCGTAAGGATGCCGATGCCCTCCCCGTTGGATCGCGTCGGCCGCGGCCTGAGCGCGCCCATGCGCCTGCTGATGAAGGAGATCGCGGCCTTCGGGCTGATCGGCATCCTGAATCTGCTGCTCGACACGATCCTGTTCAACCTGCTGCTGTCCTCGGATCTGGGCCTCGGCCCGAATAAGGCCAGCCTGATCTCGACCTGCGTAACGACGCTGCTCGCGTACTTCGGCAACCGGCATCTGTCGTTCTCCCATCGCGCCCGCAGCGGCCTGGGCCGGGAGACGACCTTCTTCTTCGTGGTCAACTTCATCGCGCTGGCGTTCAGCCAGGTGGTCATCGCGATCTTCAGCTACCCGCTCGGGCAGCAGGACAACACCCTCGAATTGAACATCGTTCGCTTAGGGACGATAGGCATCGGCACAGTTTTCCGGTTCTGGGCCTATAAGCGCTTCGTGTTCCTCGAGATCGTGGAGCCCGAACCCACCGCGGCCGCCACCCCCAGCGCACCGCCTGCCGGGTCGTGACCGACCGGCGCATCGGCCGGTAGCACCCCGTGGATGCTGCTGCTCGGGCTTCAGCAGCGGCCTGGCCGCGGGCATCAGCCCGGGGCCGCTGCTGGTGCTGGTGGTGACGTCGACCCTGCGCTCGGGCTGGCCCGCCGGGGCGTTGAGCGCGTGCGCGCCCTTGATCAGCGATCTGCTGCTGGTGGGCGGCGTGCTGGCTGGAATCGCGCTCGGCTCAGCTGGCCCGCGCCCAAGACACCGCGCCCCCGTCGTCACTGCGGGCGCTGCTCCAGGCCGCATCGCCGTCGCCGTGCTCGTGGCCAGCGGCCGGCACCGACTGAGCATCACCGGCTATCGACGGGCGCTGCTCGGCGCCGGCATCCTGCTCGCAGTGGCCGGCGCGGCCCTGCTGCTGGAGTTCGCGCCGCAACTGAGCTAGTTGTCCCTTGTCCGAACGGAGGAATCGCGCATCATGCTCATCTCGCCCGGCCTGTGCGGTGTGTGCCGTCACGCCAAGGCGAACACGACCAAGCGCGGCACCATCTACCTACGCTGCACGCGCGCCGGCTGGGACAATCGCCTAGTGCGCTATCCCCGGCTGCCCGTCCTGCACTGCGTGGGCTTCGAGGCCGGGGAGCCGTCGCCCGAGGACGATTGAGCTACGCGCGCCGGAAGGGTCGAAGCCGACGTTTCGCGAGCACGTCGAGCCGCTGCTGTGCCCGGGCGACGAGCACCTGGTCGCCGATCCCGGCCTCCCGTCGCACGACCGCGATGCGGCGGCTCTGCTGACGCGCCGTACCCTCGGCTTCCTGGCCGGGGTGAGTGCGGACGGCATCCGCGAAGCGACACGCCCGGGCTTTTGACAGACTCGAACATCTGTTCGATAGTGAGTGAGTGACCGCTTCTGCCGCCCTGAGTCAGGAGCTTCGACTCGCCCAGGTCCGACCGCTCGCCGAGCTCGCCGCCGGCCGACTGGCCGGTGCGCTCCCGGTCGCCGCAGGCCTGGCCACGATCCTGCCCGATGGCCTGCGGCGCGGCACCACCGTCGAGGTCTCGGGGGGCATCGGCGTCATGTCGCTGGTGCTGGCGCTGCTGGCCGGGCCGTCCGAGCAGGGCTCCTGGAGCGCCGCCGTGGGGTTCCCGCTGCTATCCGCCGACGCCGCCGCCGACCACGGCATCGATCTCTCCCGCTTCGCCCTCGTGCCCCGCCCCGGCGCCGACTGGGCCACCGTGGTGGGCGCCCTGCTGGACAGCCTCGATGTTGTGGCCGTCCGGCTGCCCCGCCCGCCCGCCCGCTTGACCGATGCCGATGCCCGGCGCCTGGCCGCGCGGGCCCGTCAGCGCGGGTCGGTGCTCATCCCGATCGCCAGTGGGCGACAGGGCGGTGGTGGTGGTGGTGGCGGCGGTGGCGGTGGCGGTGGCGGTGGCGGTGGCGGTGGCGGTGGCTGGCCTACCGCCGATGTCCGGCTCAGCGCCGACCTCGCTGCCGCCGATGGCAGCTGGATGGGGATCGGCCCCGGGCATGGGCGGCTGCAGCAGCGACGGCTGATGCTGCACGCGCACGGCCGCGGATCTGCCGCCCGCCCGCGCAGCAGCACGGTCTGGCTGCCCGACCGCGGCGGAGCGGCCGGGGCCGTGGAGTCGCCGGTCACCGCGCTGCGCCCAGCCGGCACCAGCACTGCGAGCGCAGCCGTCACTGGCAGTGCCGCCCGATGAGCGAGGCTGCTGGGCCCCCGCGCACCGTCGCGGTCTGGTGCCCGGATTGGCCGGTTACCGCGGCGCTGCAAAGTAGCGACGGCGGCGGAGCGGGCTCCCGGGGCTTCCACGGATCGGACGCCGATCGGCCGGTGGCGGTGCTATCGGCCAACCGGGTCATCGCCTGCTCCCACCCGGCCCGCCGGGCCGGGGTCACCCGGGGGCTGCGCCGGCGCGAGGCCCAGGCCCGCTGCCCGGAGCTGCTGGTCCTCAATCGGGACGAGCTGGCCGAGGCCCGGCTGTTCGAGCCGGTGGTGGCCGCGGTCGAGTCGCTGGCGCCGGGGGTCGAGGTCAGCCGCCCGGGTCTCGCCGCGGTGGGCGCCCGCGGGCCCAGCCGCTACTTCGGCAGCGAGAATGCCGTCATCGGGGCGCTGGCCCGCGAGCTCGGCGATGTGGTGCCCGATGCGTTGATCGGCATCGCCGACGGGCCGTTCGCCGCCGAGCAGGCCGCCCGCCGCGGGGTGATCGTGCCGGCTGGGCAGTCCGCGGGCTTCCTGGCCGATCTGGCCGTGGAGACCCTCGGCGATCCGGATCTGGCCGACCTCCTGCGGCGGCTGGGGATCCGCCGGCTCAGCCAGTTCGCCGAGCTGCCGGCCCGCGATGTGCTGGCCCGGTTCGGCCCGGTCGGCGCCTGGGCGCATCGGCAGGCGCAGGGCCGCGACGCCCGTCCGATCGCGGCCCGCGCACCGGGCGTGGACTTCTCGGTGCGCCTGGACTTCGAGCCCGCGCTGGCCCGCGTCGACACCGTCGCCTTCTCCGCCCGAACCCTGGTCGAGGACTTCATCGCCACACTCGCCGCGCACGGGCTGGCCTGCACCTGCCTCGAGCTGACCCTGCAGACCGACAACGGCGAGGAGGCCGTCCGCCGCTGGCGCCACACCGGCGTCCTGTCCGCGATCGACGTGCTGGACCGGATCCGCTGGCAGGTCGAGGGCTGGCTGCACGGCAGCCGCGGGGCCCGCGATTCGGCGCTGGCCCAGGGCTCGGCCATAGGGGGCGATCCTTCCCCGGGCGGGCCCAGCGCCGGCATCACCCTGCTGCGGCTGGCCCCGATCGAGACGGTCCCGACCGGCGCGCATCAGCAGGCGCTGTGGGGCGGGATGGGCGCGCAGGACGAGCGGGCGCACCGCGCGCTGGCTCGGGTGCAGACGCTGCTGGGCCACGGATCGGTGCTCACCGCTGTGGTCAACGGCGGGCGCGATCCTCTTCAGCGCACTCAGCTCGTGGCCTGGGGCGATGACCGCGCGCCGGTCAAATCCCCGGACGAGCCGTGGCCGGGCCAGCTGCCGGCGCCTGCGCCGACGGTCCTGCTCGACCCGCCCACCCCGGCGCGGGTGCTCGACGACGCTGGGCGGGCGGTGCTGGTCACCGCGCGCGGCGCGGTGCCCGTGCCGCCGGCCCGGCTATCGGTCGACGGCGCGGCGTTTGTCGCGATCACCGGCTGGGCCGGGCCCTGGCCGGTCGAGGAGCACTGGTGGCATGGGCTCACCGGGGGGCCCGGCGATCGCCAGCCCGCGGCGGACCTCAGCGTCCTGCCCGCGCGGCGGTTCCGCTTCCAACTGGTCGATGTGCGCGGCCAGGCCTACCTGGCGCTGTGCTCATCCGGGCCCGATGCGGTGACCCCGACGTGGAGCATCGAGGGCATCTACGACTGACCGCCGCCGGTGCAGGACACCTCGGCGTTGGTGGCGAAATCCGGATCGTCGGCGATCTCGATACCGGCCACAGCGCCGTCGACGATGGTGAATCCCAGGTACGAGCGTGGTCCTGCAACCAGGAGGCCGCTGCTGCCCTGCCCGAACCCGCGATCAAGCAAATCCTGAACTTGATAGCCGGCATAGGCCGCGCGCACCTCGGCCTCCGTTGAGCCGACCTGAATCCCCGCATCGGTGCGGTAGTCCGCTGTAGCGAACAGGGTGCCGATCGACCTCACTCGGTCAAGTACCGGATCGACGATCACGCTCAGCGATTGCTGCGCACCACCCTTGAAGTACTGCGCGCAGCCGAACGAATTGGGCCCGCTGGAGGTGTATCCCAAGGCGATCAGCCCAGCGGAGCTCATGCCCAGCCGCAGCGGGCCGACCCCATCGAACCGGAACACGGTCGGGTCGACCGGCAGCGGCGTGCTCGGGGCCGTGGCGCTGGGCGTGGCGCTCGGCGTTGTGCTGACGCTCGGGGTTGCGCTGACGCTCGGGGTTGGCGCACTCGATGACGGCGATGGCGTCGCCGAATCCGTTGCTGCCGGACGGGCATCGTCCCTGCCGGTTGGTCGGGTGAGCGCCCAGCCGGCTCCGACGACGATGACCACCAGCGCGGCGGCAAGAACCGGGGTCCACCAGCCACTGAGCCGCCGTGGGGCACGCCCCGGGGACCGGACCGGGCGAGGCAGCGGCGGGCTGGGCTGATCACTCGACACCCGGTGTCGTGCGAGGGCGGCCAGATCCCGGGTCAGTCGATCCTCGAACTCGCTCATGACCGTCCCTCCAGGCGCAGTTGCAGTGCGGCGAGCCCGCGACTGGCCGAGGTCTTCACCGTGCCGGCCGATACTCCGAGCGCGGCGGCGATCTCCGCCTCGGACAGCTGGGACCAATACCGCAGCACGAGCACTTCCTTCTGCCGGCGCGGGAGCGCGCCGAGCGCGGACACCAAGGCGTCGCGCTGCGCCTTCGCCAGGACGTCGACGTCGGCGCCATTTACGGGCTCCGGTTCGGGCGGCTGGTGATTCCGGGCGGTCCGGCGCCGGCGCAGAACCGAGCGCGAGCCATTCACCACCGACGCCCGGAGGTACGCCAGCTCAGAGCCCGGCGTCACCCGGGCGTGGTTGCGCTGGAGGCCGAGGAACGCCTCCTGCACAACGTCCTCGGCGGATGGCACGTCGTCGACGAGGAGGGCCGCGAGCCGGACCAGCGCATGCCACTCGCGGGCATAGAGCCCGTCGACGTCCACCACCGCTTGGGCTGTCACCTTGTCGTCACGCCTCTAGGACGCACAGGCCGCCAATCGGTTGACCGGAGTCGACGCTCAGTTGTAGCAATCCTGCGGGCGGCTCTCCAGCGTCATCACCGCAACGACGCCCGCGGTCAGTCGGATCCGATAGACGGCCTTGTCGTTCTGCGGCACGGGGATCGTCGGCGGGCCGATCGGGCTGGACCCGGCGTCGAGCGGGAACGAGGGATACGCCGCATGAACCTGGTTGACGGTCCACCCCAGCGCCATGCCCTCGGGTGTCATCAGCACCTTGTCCGTGCTGGCGATGGTGATGGCGATGACCCCCAGGTTGGGGCTGATCGTCGCGCTGTCGATGGCCGCGGCACCGAAGGCGAACCAGGAGGCGCAGCCCCCGCCGGACGGGGCCGGGGTGCTGGAGAACATCCCGGTCGCCTCGGCCACTGCCGGGGCCATGCCGAGCTGGAGGGTCTGCCAGCCGGTCGGGCCGAGGATGCTGTTGCCGCTCGGGATCGGGGTAGCCACCGGCGGGATCGGGGTGGATGGCGGCTTCGGGGCGGCCGTCGGTGACGCGGGGGCGGCGGCGCTGGTCGCCGGTGACGAGCTGGCCGATGGGGTGGGCGGCGCCGACGCAGCCGCCTTGGGGCTGGAGGTCGAGACCGACGGCGCGACGCTCGCGGAACCGGCGCCGCCGGCTTGGCTGCCATTGCCGCCCGAGCTGCCCGTGCAGGCGGCGGCCAGGATCAGCACGAGGGCCGCACCCGCGGCAGCGGTCGTACCGGGCCGAATCAGCATGGCGCGCAGCTTGGCACGCAACCGGCCGCGCGGCGAGGGGACACGAACCTGGCGACCGCCGATCATGGAAGCAGGGCCTGTCGGCTCCCTCATGGGCCTCGTCGGCGTCGGGTCTAGCGTGGCCCCTATGGGCTGGATCAAAGCGCGGCGGGCCCTGAGGATGGGCGGCCGGTCCAGGTCCGCCGGGCAGCGCCGGTCGCTGCGCGCGCGGGTCCGCGGCACGGCCGCGCTCGCCGGACTGGTGGCCGCCGTCCTCGGTTTCAGTGCCTCCGGCAGCACGGATCGACGCTGCGCGACGCGGCCCTGGTGCCCGGCGGTTGGCTCATCGACAACGCGAAGGAGGGCAGCGGTCAGGTCAGGCTGACCCGGATCGGGCCCGAGGGCGAAGAGCGCGACCTGCTGCTCTCGGCCGCCCCGGCCATCTGACCGATACGGTCATCGACCGGCCGGACCCGACCACAGCGGGCCCTGTCATTTGCGATCTTCGAACTAGTGTTCGATACTGGGTCCATGGGGTTCCAGAATCCGCCGATGCCATGGCATGAGCTGCAGCGCCGGCTGACCGGGCCGGACTCCACCGGGCCATCACCGGACGCGCCCTACTACTTCGGCCAGGCCGACGGGGGCGATGGCGGCGACTCCCCCGCCTGGTCGCGCAAGCGGGCGCCGTACGAGTCCACCGGCCCGGCCCAGGCGGTCCGCACCGCCACGCCCTACGCCGAGCTGCACGCCCACTCCTCGTTCAGCTTCCTCGATGGCACGGGCTCGCCCGAGCAGATGGCCGAGGAGGCCGCGCGGCTGGGCCTGGAGGCCCTCGCGATCACCGACCACGACGGCTTCTACGGCATCGTGCGGTTCGCCGAGGCGGCCGAGGCGCTGGGCCTGCCCACGATCTTCGGCGCCGAGCTCGGGCTGGACAACCCGATGCCCCGGACGCAGGCGCAGCGCGCGGTCGGATCGCGCGCGGTGGTCCCGGACCCGCCCGGCACCCATCTCCTGGCCCTGGCCCGCGGGCCGGCCGGGTACTCGTCGCTTTCCAGCGCGATCAGCACCGCGCAACTGGCCGGCGGGGCCAAGGGCCACCCGATCTACGACCTCGAGCAGCTCGGCGCGGTGGCCGATGGCCGCTGGCTGGTGCTCACCGGGTGCCGGAAGGGCTCGGTGCGCCGGGCGCTCGATGCCGGCCTGGCCCATCGCGGCACCTTCGCCCTGGACCCGGCCCGACGGGCGGTCGACGAGCTGATCGCCCATTTCGGGCGCGAGAGCATCGTCGTCGAGCTGACCTACGCCCTCGACCCGCTGGCCGATGAGCGGTACGAGGCGCTGGCCCTGCTGGCGAGTGAGTTCCGGCTGCCGCTGGTGGCCACCACCGCCGCGCACTACGGCGACCCGTCGCACCGGCCGCTATCCACCGCGATGGCCGCGGTGCGGGCCCGGCGCAGCCTGGATGAGATGGACGGCTGGCTGCCGTCCTTCGCCGATCAGCACCTGCGATCGGGCGAGGAGGTCGCGGCCCGCTTCGCCCGCTGGCCCGCCGCCGTTCCCACCGCCGCGGCGCTGGGGCGCGAGCTCGCCTTCGAGCTCAAGCTCATCGCGCCCAACCTGCCGCCGTTCCCGGTCCCGCCCGGGCACGACGAGATGAGCTACCTCCGGCAGCTGGCCTACGAGGGCGCGGCCGCCAAGTACGGACCGGACTACAGCAGCCGGAGAACCTCTCCGGGCGACCGCGATAGGGCCCTGGCACAGATCGAGCACGAGTTGGGCATCATTGACCAACTCGGCTTCCCCGGATACTTCCTTGTCGTCTGGGCGATAGTCCAGTACTGCAAGGAAGAAAACATCCTGTGTCAGGGACGTGGCTCCGCTGCTAATTCCGCGGTGTGCTTTGCCCTGGGCATCACAGCCGTGGATCCAGTGCGTTACGGATTGCTCTTCGAGCGGTTCCTGTCCCCCGACCGCGACGGCCCGCCGGACATCGACGTCGACATCGAATCCGACCGCCGCGAGGAGGTCATCCAGGACGTCTACAGCCGGTACGGGCGGCTGTTCACCGCGCAGGTCGCCAATGTCATCACCTACCGGCCGCGCTCGGCGATCCGCGATGTCGCCAAGGCGCTGGGCCACGCACAGGGGCAGCAGGACGCGTGGAGCAAGCAGATCGAGCAGGGCTACTACTGGGTCCCGCTGCCCCCGGCCGAAACGGGCGGCGCCCCTGGGGACGTCAACCACGGGCCCGGCCCGAACGGCGAGCATGCGATCCCGGGCCCGGTGCTGGCCCTGGCCGAGCAGCTGCAGAACACCCCGCGCCACCTGGGCATCCACTCCGGGGGCATGGTCATCTGCGACCGCCCGATCATCGAGGTGTGCCCGGTCGAGTGGGGCCGGATGCCCGGGCGCACGGTGCTGCAGTGGGATAAGGACGACTGCGCGACGGTCGGGCTGGTCAAGTTCGACCTGCTCGGGCTGGGCATGCTCTCGGCCCTGCACTACTGCTTCGACTTCATCGACGAGCAGTACGGCGAGCGCTACGACCTGCACGATGTCCCGCCCGAGGACCCTCTCGTCTACGACATGCTCTGCCGCGCCGATTCGGTGGGGGTGTTCCAGGTCGAGTCCCGCGCGCAGATGGCCACCCTGCCCCGGCTGAAGCCGCGGGAGTTCTACGACCTCGTCTGCGAGATCGCGCTGATCCGGCCCGGCCCGATCCAGGGCGACTCCGTGCATCCGTTCATCCGGCGCCGCAACGGCCTGGAGCAGCCGGTCTCGCTGCACCCGCTCGTCGACGAGGTGCTGCGCAAGACCTATGGAGTCCCGCTGTTCCAGGAGCAGCTGATGCAGCTGGCTATCGCTGCCGCCGGCTGCTCGCCCTCGGAGGCCGACCAGGTGCGCCGGGCGATGGGCTCCAAGCGCTCGGGCATCAAGATGGACGCGATGCGCGACCGGCTCTACGCCGGCATGGCCGGCAACGGCATCACCGGGGCGGTGGCCGATGAGATCTTCGAGAAGATCAAGGCCTTCGCGGCGTTCGGGTTCGCCGAGTCGCACGCGATCAGCTTCGCCTTCCTCGTCTACGCCTCGTCCTGGCTCAAGCTCTATCACCCGGCCGCCTTCTGCGCGGCGCTGCTCAACGCGCAGCCGATGGGCTTCTACTCCCCGCAGAGCCTGGTGCACGATGCCCGTCGGCACGGGGTGGTCATCCGGCCGGTCGATATCAACGCCTCCCAAGCCGAGGCCAGCCTCGAGGCGATCGGCGCCGACGATCAGGACGCGGCCGCCGCGGCCTACGACGGCCCCGGGCCAACGCAGCGCGCCCTGCGGATCGGGCTGTCCTCGGTGCGCACAATCAGCGCCGAGCTGGGCGCGGCGATGGTCGCGGCACGGGACGCCGACGGGCCGTTCGCCTCGATGAGCGATGTCTCCCGCCGGACCGGGGCCACCTCCGACCACCTCGAGGCATTGGCCACGGCCGGGGCGTTCGCCCGGCTCAGCCGCTCCCCCGGGCTGTCGCGCCGGTCGGCGCTGTGGGCGGCCGGGGCCGCGGCGGCGCATCGCCCGGGCCAGCTGCCGATGCCGACGCACGAGGCCCCGCCGGTCCTGCCGGAGATGTCCGGGGCCGAGCAGCTCATGGCCGATCTCTGGTCGACGGGGATCACCGATGAGTACCCCACCGCGCTGATCCGGGGAAGTTTGAACGATCTGGGCGTCACGACCAACGCGGCCCTCCATGATCTGCCCGACCGCACCCGGGTGCTCGTCGGTGGCATCGTGACCCACCGGCAGCGCCCGGCGACCGCCAGCGGCATCACCTTCGTCAACCTCGAGGACGAGACGGGGATGGTCAACATCGTGTGCCATCCGGTGGTGTGGGGCCGATACCGGCGGATCGCGCGCGACTCGGCCGGGCTGCTGGTGCGCGGGATGCTCGAGCGGACCGAGGGCGTCATCAACGTCATCGCCGAGACCTTCGAGCGCCTGCCCATGGCCGTGCGCGATGGCAGCCGAAACTTCCGATAGGCGGCGATGAGATGGCGATAATGGATAGCGACGGCGAGGACACCCAGCTGCGGTGGCCGCTGGCCGACGATGAGCGCGATGGCCAGACCTCGCTGTTCGGTGTCGACGAGGCGCTCACCGTCGAGCGCGGGACGGGCCGGATGTCGGATCTGGAGTTCCTGCACGTGACGGCCAAGCGGATCATCAACGAGGTCCCCGGGTCCTCGCCGATGCCGTTCCGCTGGACGATCAATGCCTACCGTGGATGCTCACATAGTTGCCTATACTGTTTCGCCCGGCCGACGCATGACTACCTCGGCCTGGGGATCGGCGAGGACTTCGATCGGAAGATCGTCGTCAAGGTGAATGCCGTCGACAAGCTCCGGTCCGAGCTGCGATCGCCGCGCTGGGCCGGCGAGGGCATCGCCATGGGCACCAACACCGACCCGTATCAACGCGCGGAGGGCAAGTACCGGCTGACCCGCGGCATCGTGCAGGCCCTGGGCGAGGCCGCGAACCCGTTCTCGATCCTGACCAAGTCGTCACTCGTGCTGCGCGACCTCGATGTGCTGACGACGGCGGCGACTCGAACCAAGGTCAATGTCAGCTTCTCCATCGGCACCCTCGACGAGAAGGCCTGGCGCGCCACCGAGCCCGGCACGCCCAACCCCCGGCGGCGTATCGACGCGGTCCGCGCCCTGGTCGATGCCGGCATCGATGTCGGGGTTCTGATCGCGCCGATCCTGCCCGGGATGACCGACACCCGCGAGCAGCTCACCGCGGTCATCGACGCGGTGATCGACGCCGGCGCCAGTTCGGTGACCGCGCTCGCACTGCACCTGCGGCCCGGCGTGCGCGAGCACTACCTCGCCTGGCTGGCGACCTATGACACCGACCTTCATGCCCGCTACCTCAAGGCCTATGCGGACGGCTCGACCATCGATAGCGCGTACCGGCAGTGGCTCACCGCGACAACCCGATCGATCATCGACAGCGCCGTCCGCCGTCGTCGGACCCAATCGGATGGCCAGCTATCGATATCGGACTTCGACCTGACCGTCGGGGATCGCGCCGCTCATCGCGGACTGCCCGCCCCGAGAATCCGCCACGCCACGCCGAGCGCACGGCCCGACGCGGCGCTGCTCCCGTTGTGGGATGCCGGCCCGGCGCGATGATCTAGGCCAACTGGGCCTTACCGCTGGGGCGGGTAGTTCGGCGACGGCGGCTGGCCCGGGTACTGCTGGCCCTGCGGGTAGCCCGCCGGGTATTGCTGCGTCGGGTTCGGGATCTGCTGCGTCGGCGGGTACTGCTGCTGGGGTGGCGCGAATTGTTGCTGGCCGGGGTAGCCGGGGCCTCCCCCGCCCTGCCACGCCTCGCGGGCCCGGCGATCCTGGTCCTCCTCGATGAGGCGGTTGATCGTCTGCTGAATGAGGTCCGAATGCGGCACGTCGCGCAGCGTCTCCTGGCCATGCTCGCCGGCGGACTCGATAGTCAGCGTCCCGGCGTTCACCAGACGATCCCATAGCGTCCGAACGAAGCCGACATCGCTGATGCGGCCCAGGGTGATGTCGCGCCCGGTGTGGTGCAGGATGCCGCGCCGGATCAGGATGCGGTGAGTCGTGATGACGTAGTGCGTGGTCCGCCACGACAGCCACGGGCCGACGCATAGCCAGCAGAAGAGTACGAACGCCACGATGCCGACGGCGATCAGGAACACGTTGCCCGTGGTGCCATCGGGCTTGAACGCGATCGCCGCGCCGGTGGCCGCGCACAGCAGCAGGAACCATAGCGTGGGGATGACCAGGACGATCCAGTGCGGGTGCAGGTGCTCGACGACGCGCTCGTCGTCGGCGAGCAGCTTCTCCGGATACGACACGCGGTGCCTCCCTGCGCGGCGCCGCGGCTCGGCGCACTTCGGCAGAGGCTATCGGTTAGTTCTGGAGTCGTGGCAATGATCTGTCGCCAGGCGACAGATCATTGCCAAAAGTTCCGCTCTAGACGGGCCGGACGTGCACGACGTCCCCGGCCCCCACCGCCCGCGCCACGCCGTCGTCCCCGAGCACCTCGAGCCTCCCGTCGGGGTCGATGCCCGTCGCCACGCCCGTCCACTCGATGCCAGAGGTCTCGCTGACGCGAACGGCCTGGCCCACGGTGGCGCAGGCGCCCCGGTAGAGCTCGGTTAGCCCGCTGGATTCCGGGTCCCCCGCAGCCGCGCGCCACGCATCGAGGTGGCGGGCGAGGGCGACGAGGATCGCGTCCAGCAGCACCCCGCGATCCAGGATGGCCGAGCCCTCCAGCATCAGCGACGTCGCTGTGGGCACCGGAAGCTCGTCCCGCGTCGTCGTCACATTGAGCCCGACGCCGATGACCGCCTGATCGCGCCCCGGGACCGCCTGCACGAGGATCCCGCAGGCCTTGAGGCGCTGCGGCCCGACCAGCAGGTCGTTGGGCCACTTCAGAACAGCGTCGACGCCGGCCACCGACCGGGCCGCGGAAAGCACCGCCAGGCCCGACAGCAGCGGCAGCCACGCCCACCGCGCCGGTGGCACCGGGCCGCAGTCGACCAGCGCCGAGAACATCAGGCCGGCCCGCGGCGGCGACGTCCAGGCCCGGTCGAGGCGCCCGCGCCCGCCGTGCTGGAAGTCGGCGACCAGGACGACACCGCTGGCCTTGCCCGACGCCACCAGATCGGCGTTGGTCGAGCCGGTCTCGGCGACAACGCGGATCTCCCGCCAGAAGGAACGTGACGAACGCAATGCTCCATCGGCAATATCCGGTCGGACAGGGGGGTCGCTAGGGGAAGTCACATCGGTAGTGTCCCGAATCATGGCCGCATCTCCGATTGACCCGATCGACATCGCTGTCGCGGGGCCCGACCTGCACACGACCGCCGGCAAGCTCGTCCAGCTGGACGCCCGCTACGACGAGGCCGTCCACGCCGGATCGGCCCGCGGTGTCGAGAAGCAGCACGCGAAGGGCAAGAAGACCGCCCGCGAGCGCATCGAGGCGCTGCTGGACCCGGGCTCGTTCACCGAGCTCGACGAGTTCAGCCGCCACCGCTCGACCAACTTCGGCATGGAGCGCAACCGCCCGTACGGCGACGGGGTCATCACCGGCTTCGGCACCGTCGACGGCCGCCCGATCTGCGTCTTCAGCCAGGACGTGACCGTCTTCGGCGGCGCGCTCGGCGAGGTCTACGGCGAGAAGATCGTCAAGATCCAGGACTTCGCCATCAAGAGCGGCTGCCCCCTGATCGGCATCAATGAGGGCGGCGGGGCGCGCATCCAGGAGGGCGTCGTCTCCCTCGGCCTCTACGGCGACATCTTCTACCGGAATGTCCAGGCCTCCGGCGTCATTCCGCAGATCTCGCTGATCATGGGCGCGGCCGCCGGCGGACACGTCTACGGCCCGGCGCTGACGGACTTCATCGTCATGGTCGACGGGACCTCGCAGATGTTCGTGACCGGCCCCGATGTCATCAAGACCGTCACCGGTGAGGACGTCACGCTCGAGGACCTCGGCGGCGCCCGGGTGCACAACGCCAAGAGCGGCGTCGCGCACTACATGGGCACCGACGAGGACGACGCGATCGACTACGTCAAGGCGCTGCTGTCCTACCTGCCGAGCAACAACATGGACCCGCTGCCGATCGTCGAGGGCTCCGAGCTCGACCTGGCCGACCTGCTCGAGGGCGACACGTTCCTCGACACGCTGATCCCGGACTCGGCGAACCAGCCGTACGACATGCACACGGTCATCGAGCACCTGGTCGACGACGAGGACTTCCTCGAGGTCCACCCGCTGTTCGCACCGAACATCCTGGTCGGATTCGCCCGCGTCGAGGGCCGGCCGGTCGGGATCGTGGCCAACCAGCCGATGCAATTGGGCGGCACGCTCAACATCGACGCCTCCGAGAAGGCCGCACGGTTCGTGCGCACCTGCGACGCCTTCAACATCCCGGTCATCACTCTGGTCGATGTCCCGGGCTTCCTGCCCGGCGTCGATCAGGAGTACGGCGGCATCATCCGCCGCGGCGCGAAGCTGATCTACGCCTACGCCGAGGCGACCGTCCCGAAGATCACCATCGTGACGCGGAAGGCCTTCGGCGGGGCGTACGACGTCATGGGCTCCAAGCACCTGGGCGCCGACGTCAACCTGGCCTGGCCCACCGCGCAGATCGCGGTCATGGGCGGGCAGGGCGCGGTGAACATCCTCTACCGGCGCGAGCTCGCCGCCGCCGACGACTCCGACGCCAAGCGCGCGGAGCTGCTGGCCGATTACGAGGACACCCTGCTGAACCCCTACGTCGCGGCCGAGCGCGGATACATCGACTCGGTCATCCGCCCATCGCAGACCCGGCTCGTGCTGGTGAAGTCGCTGCGGATGCTGGCCAACAAGCGCCAGACCTCGCTGCCCAAGAAGCACGGGAACATCCCACTGTGACGGGCGATGGGGAGACCGGGAGCGACAGCGAGAACGCGGTGCAGCCGACGCTTCGGGTCGTCCGCGGCGACGCGACGCCCGAGGAGATCGCCGTTCTGGTGGCGCTGCTGGGCGCGCGGTCCGGCGGCGGCGAGGGACCGGCGTCGCGGCCGCGGGCGGTCATGGACTGGTCGGCGCCGCGCCACCTGCTCAGGACGCCGCTGCAGCAGGGTCCCGGGGCATGGGCGGCGTCGGCCTGGCGCTGAGCGCCGGTTGCGATGGCCGTCGCGCGGTGGCGGCCAGCAGCACGAGGGTCAGGACCGCGGCGCCGGCGTAGACGCCGCGGTCCAGCCAGGGCGAGGTATACCGCTCCCCGGCGAGGTACAGCACCGACGGCGCCACCACCACCGGCAGCCACTGCGGGCGCCCGGCCAGGACGGCGAGGGCTAGCAGCATCAGCATGTACCAGGGGTAATCCGGCGTGGTGACGAGCATCGCGATGCCGAACAGCGTCGTCGCGGCGAGCTCGGGCGGCACCGGACTCACCCGGCGCCTAACCGCCCAGAGCGCCCAGAGCCCGGCGAGTCCCACCACAACCATCGCGGCGCGCCTGGTCCAGGACTGGGGCATCACCAGGTCGAGCAGCGCGAACCGCCCGCCCGATGCGTAGCCCTCCTCGTTGAGGTAGCCCGGCAGATAGCCCACAACATCCCAGCCGATCGCGAGCACATGCGGCAGGTAGCTGAGCGCGACCACGCCAGACGCGATGCCGGCCACCCAGCCGAATCGGCGCTGCAGGAAGACCGGTAGGAGGATCGCCGGCGTCAGCTTCACGGCAATCGCGAGGCCGAGCCAGACCGCGGCGCGTCGCGCGCGGGCGTGCTGGAGCGCCTCCAGCCCGAGGACGACGAACAGGACGCTGAGCCAGTCGATGTGGGCATTGTTCGCGCACTCGATAGCGACGATCGGCGACCACGCCCAAAGCGCAGCCATCATCGGCCGGCGGCGGAGCACCAGCGCGGCAATCGCGATCGACCCCGCGAAGGCGAAACCCTGCACCGGGAGCTGGCCGCCATGCCCGCCCAAGGACGTCGCGCGCATCACCGTGAACGCGGCCTCGGCCACCGGCGGATAGATAGTGCGCACCTTGATCCGATTGAGGCGGGTGCATTGCTTGCCGCTATCCCAGGTGTTCCCCGGGCAGTTGGCCGCATCGGGGGGGAAGAGGTGCGGATCCTCGGCCCGCAGGTGCTCCAGCTCCGGGGCGTTGGGGGCGTACCGATACGGATCGATCCCGTGGAGCTGGACCGTGCCGTCCCAGAGGTACCGGTAGGAATCGTCGCTGCTGGACGGCTCGGCGGTGAGGCCGCCGCCCTGGACGAGGATCGCCCCACCCAGGACCGCGATAGTCAGGGCCCGACCCGATAGGCGCGCGAACGGCAGCGCGGCCGCCGCGATCAGGGACGCCGCGAGCGCCAGCATCTCGGCCTGCAGCTCGCCGATCTTGTCGTCCGGGCGATGGACGGCGACCACGACGAGGACCGCGGTCGCCAGGACCGCGGCCGCGACAACGGCCCGGGCGGCTCGGATGCGGGTCGCCTCGGTCACCGGCCCACCCTTCCAGCTCTACTGATGATCTCGGTCGAAGCGGCGTCCTGACCCCGATTCGGTCGAGATCATCGGTGGGGGTACCCACATAGGCCAGCGGCCCGGCAGGAATCCTGCCGGGCCGCTGGGTCGTGCTGGAATGTCGGTGCTGAG
>JAOPVO010000091.1 GCA_025966155.1 Pseudonocardiales bacterium | reverse complement strand
GGACCCCGCCGCCCGGGCCGCAGCGGCGGGGGACTGCAGGCGCCGCGCGGCGAAGACGAGGTCCCGGCGGGTGGCGAGCACGGCGCTGACGACGACGGCGGTGATCAGGGCCTCGCCGATGCCGATCAGCAGGTGCACCCCGACCATCGCCCCGAAGACGGTCGCGAACGGGACCCTGGTCTCGCCGCCGACGGCGTAGAAGCCGCAGAACACGACCGCGGCCGTGGGCACGGAGACCAGCGCGCCGACGAATGCCGCGGGGGGCAGCGAGCTGTCGCGCTTGGGCATTAAGGCGAGGACGAGCTTGTGCACGGCCCAGCCGACGGTGGCGGTGGTGAACGCCATGATCGTGATGTTGAGCCCCAGCGCCGACAGCCCGCCGTCGGCGAACAGGAAGCCCTGCACCAGCAGCACCACCGCAACGCAGAGCGCGCCGGTGTAGGGGCCGACCAGGATCGCCGCCAGCGTGCCTCCGAGCAGATGGCCGCTGGTCCCGGCCGCGACTGGGAAGTTGAGCATCTGCAAGGCGAATACGAACGCCGCGACCAGCCCGGCCATGGGCGCGGTCCGCTCGTCGAGCTCCCTCCGGGCGCCCCGAAGGCAGACCGCGACGCCGGCCACCGCGACACCGGCAGCGGCGACGCTCGTGGGTGCGTTGATGAATCCGTCGGGGATATGCACGGCCTGAACCTACTGCAACTGACTGGCAATAGGGAGGCCGCCGAGCCGCGCGGTCGAATCAGCCGAGCCGCGTAATGACGAGGTTTAGGCAACGCTATAGCCAACCTCACGAGCAGGGTCCTAGCATCTACCACGCGTCACTTTCCGCGCCAGGCTCACGAGCCCGCGCAGACGTCCCTAGTCCGTCGAGCAATCACTGCAAAGGTGCCCATGGCCAAGCACAGCCGCGACCGCATGGTGGTGCTCGCGGCACCGGCCCCCCGGCGGTCGACCCGGCAGCGCCGCGCCCGCGCGCACGCCTCGGCCGCTCTCGGCAGCCGTCGCGGCCGCGGGGTTGCCGCCGTCGCAATGACCCTCAGCCTGGCGGTTGCGGTCGGCGCCGGCGCCACCGTTGGACGCGGCACGGGCAATCCGAGCCGGGACGTCGCACTGGTCGACGCCACCCCGAGCGCGACGACGGCCCCGCCGCTCGCGCCCACCACCGCTCGCACGACGACGCCCGCGGTTGTGCCGGCGGCCGCAACCACGCCCGCCGCAGCGTCATCTGCGTCATCTGCGTCATCTGCGCCACCGGCGGCGGCGGCCACCGGACTCGCGGCCGGCGGCATCCCCGTTGTCGCCCTTCAGGCCTATCAAGGCGCCGCAGCGGCGATGCGCACGGCGAACAGCGCATGCGGCATCAATTGGCCGCTGATCGCGTCGATCGGGCGGATCGAGTCCAACCACGGCCGAACCAGCGGCGCGCTGCTGGTCGACGGCACCTCCAACCCGCCGGTCATGGGCATCCTCCTGACCGGCGGCAACGGGTTCGCCGGCATCAAGGACACCGACGGCGGCCTGCTCGACGGCAATGCGCAATACGACCGGGCGATCGGGCCGATGCAGTTCATCCCGTCGACCTGGAAGATGTACGCCTCCGACGGCAACGGCGACGGCAAGTCCGACCCGTTCAACATCTACGACGCGGCGCTGGCCGCGGCGAAGTACCTCTGCAAGGCCGGGGGGGACCTGCGCACCGGCGCCGGGATTCAGCGCGCGGTCTACTCCTACAACCACGACACGTCCTACGTGAACCGGGTGCTGGCCCTGGCCGATGAGTACGCAGTCGCCTTCAACGAGAACCGGCTGCCGATCACGGCGGTCACCGATGCCCCCGCGCCGAGCGACTCGGATCTGCCGCCGGCCACCGTGGGCGGCGGGGCGCAGACCCCCACCGCGACCCCGACGCCGACGCCGAGTGCACCATCACGCCCGTCCGACAGCGCAGCACCCAGCGACAGCGCGACGCCGACGGCCAGCGCGACGGCCAGCGCGACGCCCACGCTGAGCAGCACGCCGAGCACCCCGCCGAGCCCGAGCGAGTCGACCACCTCGGCCGCGCCGACCGCGAGCGTGACCAGCACCAGCCCGAGCAGCTCGGCGTCGGAGACGCCGGCGCCCACCACAAGCGCGTCGACCAGCCCGTCCGAGACGTCGGCGACCATCTCGACATCAGCGGCCGCCGTCAGCGCTGCTCCGTCGGCCAGCTAGCCGTGAGGTTGATCGGGACGCCATCAGGAGGTAATGTGCCTCGCGTGCGTCACCTCGTAGTACTCCCCTAGCGCGGCATCGGGCCGCTCACGCCTTCGAGCGGAGCAGCCGGACTTGTCGCGCTAACCCCTCCGTGCCTCTCGCACGAGGGGTTTTTTTGTGCCCAGATTGCTCTAGTGCCCCGGATATCCAGCAGAACCGACCGACACGGAAGAGGCGCCTCAAAGATGGCCGCTCCAGACGCAAGCGCAGCGCCGACAGAGATCACCGCGGCGACTCCCATGACGGGGGCGCAGTCCTTCGTCCGCTCCCTCGAGGCCGCCGGTGTCGAGGTGCTGTTCGGCATCCCCGGCGGCGCGATCCTGCCGGCGTACGACCCGCTCTACGACTCCACGCGCCTGCGCCACATCCTGGTCCGGCACGAGCAGGGCGCGGGCCACGCCGCCACCGGCTACGCCCAGGCCACCGGCCGGGTCGGGGTCTGCATCGCCACGTCCGGCCCGGGCGCCACGAATCTGGTCACCCCGATCGCCGACGCCTACATGGACTCGATCCCCATGGTGGCCATCACCGGCCAGGTGGCCCGCTCCTCGATCGGCACAGATGCCTTCCAGGAAGCCGATATCTCGGGCATCACGATGCCGATCACGAAGCACAACTTCCTGGTCAAGCGCCCGGAGGACATCCCCCAGGCCATCGCCGAGGCCTTCCATCTGGCCTCGACCGGGCGCCCCGGCCCCGTCCTCGTCGACCTGCCCAAGGACATCCTCCAGGCCAACACGATGTTCGCGTGGCCGCCGAAGATGGACCTGCCGGGCTACAAGCCGGTGACGCGCCCGCACAGCAAGCAGATCCGCGAGGCGGCCAAGCTCATCGTCGCGGCCAAGAAGCCGGTGCTGTACGTCGGCGGCGGCGTCATCCGCGCGCGGGCCAGCAAGGCCCTGCGCACCCTCGCCGAGCTGACCGGCATCCCGCTGGTCACCACGCTGATGGCCCGCGGCGCGTTCCCCGACAGCCACCCGCAGCACCTGGGCATGCCCGGCATGCACGGCTCGGTCTCCGCGGTCACCGCGCTGCAGAAGTCGGACCTGCTGATCACCCTCGGCGCGCGCTTCGATGACCGCGTCACAGGCCGGCTGGACTCCTTCGCCCCCGACGCCCAGGTCATCCACGCCGACATCGACCCGGCCGAGATCGGCAAGAACCGCCACGCCGATGTCCCGATCGTGGGCGATGTGAACGAGGTCATCCTCGAGCTGATCCCGGCCATCGAGGCCGAGTACGCCGCGGGCAACCGGGCCGACCTCACCGGCTGGTGGAAGCAGCTGGACCGCTACCGCGAGACGTACCCGCTGGGCTACGAGGAGCCGACCGACGGCACCCTCGCCCCGCAGTACGTCATCGAGCGCCTCGGCCAGATCGTCGGCCCCGACGCGATCTACGCCGCGGGCGTCGGGCAGCACCAGATGTGGGCCGCGCAGTTCATCAAGTACGAGAACCCGTACACCTGGCTCAACTCCGGGGGCCTGGGCACGATGGGCTACTCCGTGCCCGCCGCCATGGGCGCGAAGGTCGGGCGCCCCGACCTGACCGTCTGGTCCATCGACGGCGACGGCTGCTTCCAGATGACCAATCAGGAGCTGGCCACCTGCGCCATCGAGGGCATCCCGATCAAGGTCGCGGTCATCAACAACGGCAACCTCGGCATGGTCCGCCAGTGGCAGACGCTGTTCTACGGTCAGCGCTACTCCAACACCGAGCTCGGCACGCACAAGCACCGCATCCCCGACTTCGTGAAGCTGGCCGACGCGCTGGGCTGCATCGGGCTGCGCTGCGAGTCCAAGGCCGATGTCGACGCCACGATCGAGAAGGCGATGTCGATCAACGACCAGCCCGTGGTCATCGACTTCACCGTCGGCGCCGACGCCATGGTCTGGCCGATGGTGGCCGCCGGCATGAGCAACGACGAGATCCTCGCCGCGCGGGACATCCGCCCGGTCTTCGACGGCAACGAGTAGGACGCGCGCGCCATGAGCACCCACACCCTTTCGGTCCTGGTCGAGAACAAGCCCGGCGTCCTCGCCCGCGTGGCCGCGCTGTTCAGCCGCCGCGGCTTCAACATCGAGTCCCTGGCCGTCGGCCCCACCGAGCGCCCGGAGCTCTCGCGCATCACGATCCTGGTGAGCGTCGAGGAGCAGCCCCTCGAGCAGGTGACCAAGCAGCTCAACAAGCTGATCAACGTGCTCAAGATCGTCGAGCTCGAGGACAGCGAGGCCGTGCTGCGCGAGCTGCTGCTGGTCAAGGTGCGCACCGACGACACGACCCGCCGGGCCGTGCTCGAGACGGTCGAGCTGTTCAAGGCCAAGGTCGTCGACGTCGCCCCCGACGTGCTCACCATCGAGGTGACTGGGCCGCCGCCGAAGCTCGATGCGATGATCACCATGCTGGAGCCCTTCGGCATCCGGGAGCTCGTGCAGTCCGGGATGGTCGCGATGGGCCGCGGCAACCGCTCGATCACCCAGACCGCCGCACTGCGTGCCGTGGAGCGCTCGGCCTGAGCGCCCGACATTCACACTGATCTACCGCTAGAACCCCGTGCCGGGCGGACCCGGCGCGGACATCGACGAAAGGGACCCATCCTCCGATGGCCGTGGAGATGTTCTACGACGACGACGCCGACCTCTCGATCATCCAGGGCCGCACGGTCGCTGTGCTCGGCTACGGCAGCCAGGGCCACGCCCATGCGCTGTCGCTGCGCGACTCCGGCGTCGACGTGCGCGTCGGGCTGCCCGAGGGCTCCAAGAGCCGGGCGAAGGCGGAGGAGGACGGCCTGCGGGTCGTCACCCCGGCGGTTGCCTGCGCCGAGGCCGACCTGATCATGGTGCTCGCCCCGGATCACAAGCAGCGCGACCTGTACACCGAGTCCATTGCGCCCAACCTCAAGGACGGCGACGCGCTGTTCTTCGGCCACGGCTTCAACATCCGCTTCGGCTACATCAAGCCCCCGGCGAATGTCGATGTCTGCATGGTCGCCCCGAAGGGCCCGGGCCACCTCGTCCGCCGCCAGTTCGTGGACGGCAAGGGCGTGCCGGTGCTGATCGCGATCGAGCAGGACTCGACCGGCTCGGCTCAGGCGCTTGCGCTGTCCTACGCGAAGGCGATCGGCGGCACCCGCGCGGGCGCCATCAAGACCACCTTCACCGAGGAGACCGAGACCGACCTGTTCGGCGAGCAGTCCGTGCTCTGCGGCGGCGCGTCCCAGCTGGTCATGACCGGCTTCGAGGTGCTCACCGAGGCCGGCTACGCCCCGGAGATCGCGTACTTCGAGTGCCTGCACGAGCTCAAGCTCATCGTCGACCTGATGTACGAGGGCGGCATCGCCAAGCAGCGCTGGTCGGTCTCCGACACCGCGGAGTACGGCGACTACGTCTCGGGCCCGCGGATCATCGACGCGAGCGTGAAGGCCCGCATGCAGGACGTGCTGGCCGACATCCAGAGCGGCGCGTTCGCCGCGCGCTTCATCGCCGATCAGGACGCCGGGGCGCCGGAGTTCAAGGCGCTGCGGGCCAAGGGCGAGGCGCACCCGATCGAGGAGACCGGGCGGAAGCTCCGCGGCCTCATGAGCTGGGTCAACACCGGAGACGACGACTACACCGAGGGCACCGCCGCCCGCTAGCGATTGCTCAGCACTGCCGATGATCCCGGGGTTGCCGGTCGCTATCGCGACGGCAATCCCGGGATCATCGTCGTTTCTGGCCCCGCTGACGGAGGCGAGATGCGCGCCGCTCGTTGGCGGCCCATGTCTCGCCGAGCACCCAGGCCGAGACGAGGATGACCGCGATCAGCGCGATGGCGCCGCGGATGGCCGGCTCCCAGGGGCCGACGCCGACGACCTTCGACTGGGCGTAGTCCACGCCGTAGGCCACGCCCGCGGCGCCCGCGATGCGGGCCAGCCAGGCGAGCCTGAGCCAGCGGCGCAGCACCCGAACGGCCGGGTTGGCGTTCGCATCGACGGAGATTCGGGCGAGCCGGGCCCGCGCCGCCGCGAGAGCAGGAACGGCAGTTGGCTCGGCCCTGGCCGGGTCCATTTCGACCGGGCCGGCACGGGCCGGTGGCGTAACGACGGGGGCCATATCGAACGGGGCCATATCGAACGGGGCCATATCGAGCGGCGCTATGTGGAGCGCGACCGTTTCGACCGGGGCCACGTCGACAGCGGGCGCGTCGGCTGCCTCGCTGGTCATGGACTTGGTCGCCCGCCCGTCGGATCCGGCCCGTAGCGCCGCCGCATTGGCTGGGCGTGAGGTGCGCACCGTAACACCGGGCGGCTGCCCGCTCGCAACCCCGATAGAGGCGGGTCGGCTGCTCCGGTAGCGTCTCCGCTCATGCGCATCGCAGTCATCCCCGGGGACGGTATCGGCGTCGAGGTCATCGATCAGGCACTTCGGGTGCTCGACGCCGTCGTGCCGGACGTCGATCACACCCGCTACGAGCTGGGGGCGGCGCAGTACCACCGCACCGGCCAGGTCCTGCCCGACTGGGTCATCGACGACCTCCGTCAGCACGACGCGATCCTGCTCGGCGCCGTCGGCGACCCGTCGGTCCCGCCCGGCCTGCTGGAGCGCGGTCTGCTGCTGAAGCTGCGGTTCGAGCTCGACCACCACGTCAACCTGCGCCCCGTGAGGCTGTACCCCGGTGTCGCCAGCCCGCTGGCCGGCGACCCGTCGATCGACATGGTCGTCATCCGCGAGGGCACCGAGGGCCCCTACGTCGGCAACGGCGGCACGCTGCGCGCCCGGACCCCGCATGAGGTCGCCACCGAGGTCAGCCTCAACACCGCCTACGGCGTCGAGCGCGTGGTGCGCGAGGGCTTCCGCCGGGCCATGGAGCGGCGCAAGCACCTGACGCTGGTGCACAAGACCAACGTGCTGACCCACGCCGGCGGCCTGTGGTCGCGGATCGTCGATGAGGTCGCGCTGGAGTTCCCCGAGGTCGAGACGGCCTACCAGCACGTCGACGCCGCGACCATCTTCTTCGTCACCGACCCGGGCCGCTTCGACGTCATCGTCACCGACAACCTCTTCGGCGACATCATCACCGACCTCGGCGCGGCGATCGCGGGCGGGATCGGGCTGGCCGCCAGCGGCAACATCGACGCGACCCGCACGAACCCCAGCATGTTCGAGCCGGTCCACGGCAGCGCGCCGGACATCGCCGGGCAGGGCATCGCCGATCCCACGGCGGCGATCCTGTCGCTGGCGATGCTGCTGGATCATGTCGGGCAGACCGACGCCTCGCGCCGGGTCGAGGCGGCCGTGCAGTTCGACCTGTCGACGCGGGACCGCCACGCGCCGGGCACCACGCGGCAGATCGGCGATCGGCTCGTCGCC
>JAOPVO010000193.1 GCA_025966155.1 Pseudonocardiales bacterium | reverse complement strand
CCGGCCCGGCCCAAAGCGCCTGCGCGCGCCGGCGGCCCAGGAGTGTGAGATGCACCGCGCCAACGTACGCGGCAGTTTGGCTCGGGTGAATCCGGGAATGCCTGAAGTAATTGCATGGGTGCAGCACGGCGCCCGTCTGGGAGGCCGATGTGTGCCATTCCGCAGAGCTGGACTGCGGGACCGGCCTTCGTGCACCGCAAATGGGGCGGCGTTTCCTGCGCCAGGTGCTCGATGAGTGCTTCGGGCCGGGTCACCCGGGCGACGAGGTCCGCGGCGACATCGCCCTTGTCGCGACCGAGTTGCTGAGCAATGCGACCCGTGCCGCGCAGCACGTGGTTCGACTGACGGTGGACGTCCATCGCACCTGGGTCGAGATCGCGGTCACCGACGACGGGCCGGGCCGCCCGCAGCGCCGGGAGGCCGCCGTCACCGATGCCGACGGTCGGGGCCTGTCCATCGTCGATGCGATCGGCACTGGGTGGGGTGTGCGGTCGGTCGCGGGCGCGCATCGAGGCAATGGCCTCAAATCAGTGTGGGTTCGCGTGGCGACGGCCGAGGATCCGTTGCGTCGGCTGCTCTGCACGCAGTAGCGGGTCGGCGCAGCCCGAACCGGCCTAGAATCGCCGCTCGTGAGCAGCACCGCACGACCCGCGCGCCCCGTCGTGTCCGTCGACCCGCTGGAGCGCCTCGAGCTGGCGCTGTCGACCCGCTGGGGCGAGACCAAGATGGAGCCCTCCAAGGATCGGATCGCGGCGCTGCTGGATCTGCTCGGGTCCCCGCAGCGCGCGTTCCGCGCCATCCACCTCACCGGCACCAACGGCAAGACCTCGACGGCCCGGATGATCGATGAGCTCGTGCGCGCGTTCGGCCTGCGTACCGGGCGCTTCACCAGCCCGCATCTGACCAGCCTCACCGAGCGGATCGTGCTGGACGGCGAGCCCATCGCCCCCGCGGCGCTGCTGGCCGCGTACGACGAGATCGCGCCGCTGCTGGACATCGTCGACGAGCAGTCCGGTGTCCGGCTCTCCTTCTTCGAGGTGCTCGTCGCGCTGGCGTTCTCGGTCTTCGCCGATGCCCCGATCGATGTGGCCGTCGTCGAGGTTGGGCTCGGCGGGCGCTGGGATGCCACGAATGTGCTCGATGCCGAGGTCGCCGTCGTCACCCCGATCGGCTTGGACCATATGCAGTACCTCGGCCCGACCGTCGTCCACATCGCCAAGGAGAAGGCCGGCATCATCTCCGCCGGATCCATCGCGATCCTGGCGTCGCAGCCGGCCGAGGCCGCGGCGGAGCTGCTGCGCCAGGCCGTCGAGGTCGGCGCGACCGTTGCCCGCGAGGGGCTGGAGTTCGGCGTGCGCCAGCGCGAGGTTGCCGTAGGCGGGCAGGTCCTGACGCTGCAGGGGCTCGGCGGGCTGTACGACGGGATCTTCCTGCCGCTGCACGGCGCGCACCAGGCGCAGAACGCCGCCTGCGCGCTGGCCGCGGTCGAGGCGCTGCTCGGCGCGGGCGCCGGCGCGGGCTCGCTGGATCTGGAGATCGTCCGCGAGGCGTTCGCGGCGGTGAGCTCTCCGGGGCGCCTCGAGGCCGTGCGCGCCTCGCCGACCGTGCTCGTCGACGCCGCGCACAACCCGCACGGCATGACCGCCACCGTCGAGGCGCTTCATGACTCGTTCGACTTCCACCGGCTCATCGGCGTCGTGGCGATGATGGCCGATAAGGACGTCGACGGCGTGCTCGCCCTGCTCGAGCCCGTTCTCGATGAGATCGTCGTGACGCAGAACTCCTCGCCGCGCTGCATGGCCGCCGATGACCTCGCGACGATCGCCGTCGGGATCTTCGGCGTCGACCGCGTCACCGTCGAGCCTCATTTGGACGACGCCATCTCGACCGCGATCGAGCTGGCCGAGAGCGGATCCGACGACTCGCTGTCGGGCACCGGCGTCATCGTCACCGGCTCGGTCGTCACTGCCGGCGAGGCCCGTGTGCTGCTGGGCGCGCGATGACGCAGCCCGACCAGCCCGACATCTCCTTCGATGCCGTCGTCGAAACCGAGGACGAGCGCCTCGACCGCGAATGGCGGCAGAATAAGGCCAACCGCGCGTGCCGGGGCGCGTTGGCCGCGGTGCTGACGCTCGAGGCATTCGTGATGCTGCTGGTGCCCCGCGCGATCGCGCAGACGTCGACCGGCCTGACCACCACCAAGACGCTGATCCTGGTTGGGTTCGCGGTCGTGCTGATCTTCATCGGCGCGATGCTGCGTCGGCCGTGGGGGATCGCCGTTGGCTCGGCGCTGCAGATCCTCGTGCTGCTCACTGGCTTCTGGGAGCCGACGCTGTTCATCGTCGCGGCCTGCTTCATCGGGATCTGGCTGTACCTGCTGAATTTGCGCTCCCAGTTGGCCGGCACCCCCGGCGGCGTGCGGATGCTCTACAGCCCTTAGGGTTTTCCCGTGCCCGAGACTCAGCGATCCCTTGTCCTGGTCAAGCCCGATGGCGTCGCGCGCGGCCTGACCGGGGAGATCCTGCGCCGCATCGAGGCGAAGGGCTACACGCTGGTCGCCCTCGATCTGCTCGTGCCCACCCGCGAGGTGCTGGCCGCGCATTACGAGGAGCACCAGGGCAAGGCGTTCTTCGAGCCGCTGGTGTCGTTTATGGGCTCCGGCCCCGTCGCCGCGCTGGTGATCGAGGGCCACCGCGCCATCGAGGGCTTCCGCTCGCTCGCCGGCGCCACCGAGCCGACGCTGGCTGCGCCCGGCACGATCCGCGGCGACCTCGGGCGCGACTGGGGCCTGTCGGTCCAGCAGAACCTGGTGCACGGGTCGGACGGCGTCGAGTCCGCCGCCCGCGAGATCGCCCTGTGGTTCCCCGCGCTCTGAGCCCGCGCCGCTAGCCCGTCCGCCAGTCCCGCCCGCCGCTAATCCCAAGATGATCTCTGGGTTGTGGTCGCCAGGGCGACGATTTCCCCGAGATCATCGGGGGGTCGGCGCACCGTTCATCACATACGCACCAATAGCACCGCGCGTCGCAACCGGGAACGGCGCGACCGCGCACATACGATTCCGCCACTTCTGTTGTCGCATCAAGGGATGTGTGCGTGGCGATCACTGCTCTGTCGGGTCTGTCGCTGCGCGGCGGGGACTGGCTGGGCGGCGACCTCGCGATGGATCTCGGCACCGCCAACACCCTCGTCTACGCCCGCGGCCGCGGTGTGATGCTGAACGAGCCGTCGGTGGTGGCGATCGACACCCGCACCGATACCGTCGTGGCCGTCGGCATCGAGGCCAAGCGGATGATCGGGCGCACCCCGGATCACATCAAGGCCGTGCGGCCGCTGCGCGATGGCGTGATCGCCGACTACGACTCGACCGCCGAGATGCTGCGGTACTTCGTACGCAAAGTTGTTGGCCGACGCTCGTTCTCGGGCCCGCGGATAGTCGTCTGCGTGCCGTCCGGCATCACCAGCGTCGAGCAGCGCGCGGTCAGCGAATCCGTCTACGCCGCCGGGGCGCGCCGCGTCCACATCATCGCCGAGCCCATGGCCGCGGCGATCGGTGCCGGGCTCCCGGTCAATCAGCCGTCCGGATCCATGATCATCGACGTCGGCGGCGGCACTACCGAGGTGGCGGTTCTCGCCCTCGGCGGCATCGTCGCCAGCACGAGCCTTCGCATTGCCGGCGATGCAATCGACCGCGCGATCGTCGACCACGTCCGCACGCACTTCGGGCTGCTGGTCGGGGAGCGCACCGCCGAGGAGCTCAAGATCGCGATCGGCTCGGCCTATCCGGTCGCGACGCCGCTGCGCGCGCAGATCCGCGGGCGGGATATCGCCACCGGTATGCCGCGCGATGTCGCGATCGGCAGCGACGAGCTGCGGCGCGCGATCGAGCAGCCCATCCTCGCGATCGTCGAGGCCGTGCGCGCGACGCTGGACCGCTGCCCGCCCGACCTCGCCGGCGACCTCGTCACGCGCGGCATCGTCCTCACCGGCGGCGGCGCGCTCCTGCGCGGACTCAATGCCCGACTGCAGCACGAGATCGGCGTTCCCGTCCTCGTTGCCGAGCGCCCGCTGGACTCCGTCGTGCTCGGCACGGGCACGGTCGTCGAGCACTTCGAGGAGCTGCAGAAGGTCGTCGTCGCCGGTCATCGGCGGTGAACGGCCTGTCGCGCTCCCGTCCTGGGGCGCGCACCCTGACATCCCGCCAGCGCCGGGCCGCGATCATCCTGGCCATCGTCGCGTCGCTGTTCATCACCGTCGATGTCGCCGCCGCGCCGTTCCGCGATGCCCGCGGAGGGGTCAGCGGCGTCCTGGGCTCACTCGCCCGGGCCACTGACTCCGTGGTCGGGCCCGCCCGACGCTTCGTGCAGGGCGTGCCGGACGTGGGCGCCAACCGAGAGAAGATCGCAACGCTGGAGCAGCAGAACGCCGACCTTCGCCGAAAGCTCGTCGACCAGACGATCGACCAGGCCTCGGCCGACCAGATCGCCGCGCTCCAATTGCACGCCGACGCCTCCGGCCTGCCGCTCCTGCCGGCCAGGGTGATCGGCACCGGCCCGGGCCAGGGCTTCGAGTTCACTGTGGTGATCGACGTGGGCGCACCCGACGGCGTTGTGCTCGGGCAGACGGTCACCGCCGGCGCCGGACTCATCGGGCGCGTCGTCGACGTGCAGGAGTCCAGCAGCACCGTCCTGCTGATCGGCGACGCGGACGCCGGGATCGGCGTGCGGAACCTGCGGACCGGCGAGCTGGGGGTCCTGCGCGGGACCGGCACAGGGTCGCTGGTGCTGTCCCCGCTCGACCCGGCCGCGGATCTGAAGGCCGGCGATCAGCTGGTCAGCGGCCCGACCGGGGAGAGCACCTTCGTCGCCGATCTGCTGGTCGCGACGATCACCGCCGCCAGCCGCGCCCCCAGCGGCGCTTTCACCGCCACCGCGTCGCCCGCCGCCTCGCTGACCGCGCTCAACGTCGTCGGGGTCCTGCTTACCGCGCCCCCCCCGGCCGCGGGCAGCCCCATCGCTGGCCGCGCGCCGCTTCAGCCCGGCGGCAATTGATGGTCGCCCGGGTCTGCGCCGCGATCGCCGTCGCCCTCACCGCTCTGCTGCTCCAGATGACGCTGGTCGGACCGCTGGCGCCGTGGGCCCCGGCCAGCCTGCCCGCGGTCGTCGTGGCCGCCGTCGCGATCACCGCCGGCCCGGGCGCCGGGATGTCGATGGGGTTCAGCCTCGGATTGCTGGCCGACCTGGGATCGGCGCACCCGGTGGGCGTGCTCGCCCTGACCTGGCTCGGCCTCGGCGCCCTGGTCGGCCGCTACGCCGATCCGCGGCGGGCCCGCACCTCGACGATCACCCTCGCCGCGATCGGCGCGGCGCTCGCGGGCATAGCCGGCGAAGTTCTCCTGGCGCTGGTGCAGTCCGACGCCATCCGCATCCCGTCGCTGCCGCGCCAGCTGATCATCGCGCTGGTGCTCGACGCCGCGCTGCTGGTGCTCGTGCTCCCGGCCGCGCGCTCGATCCTGGGCCGCCTGCGCGCCCCGACCCTGGGGATCCAGCGTGGCTGAGGGGCTGACGTCGCTGCGCGGCGCGGGCCGCTCCGGGCGCATCACCGTGCTGCGGGTGCTGATCGTGTCCCTGCTGGTGACGCTGGTGTTCCGGCTCTACTACGTGCAGGTGCTCGACACGGACAAGCCCACCCAGTCCGCGCTGGACCGCTACACCGCGAGCATCGTCGTGCCCGCCATGCGCGGGGAGGTCCTGGACTCCACCGGCAAGGTGCTGATCGGCAATCGGGTGACGCAGATGATCACCGTCGATCGATCCGCGGTCGTGGCGCAGAAGGACGGCGGGACGGCGGTTCTGAGCGCCCTCGGCGCGCTGCTGGGCAGGGCCCCCGATGTGCTGCTGCACGAGATCACGCCGTGCGGCGCGGAGAATCCGGCCCCGTGCTGGACGGGCCAGCCGTATCAGCCCGTCCCCGTCGAGGCCGACGCCGATGCCGCGACCGTGCTCGCGATCAGCGAGCGCACCGAGCAGTTCCCCGGCGTCGCAATCACCGCCCAGAGCGTCCGCGACTACCCGAACGGCTCGCTCGCCGCGCAGGAGATGGGGTACGTGGCCGCGGTCGGGGCCGACGACGTCAAGGCCAATCCGAAGCTCGATGATGCCGACACCATCGGGGCATCGGGGCTCGAGCAGCAGTACGACGCGAGCCTGCGCGGCACCAATGGATCGCAGGATGTTGTGCTCGATCCGCGCGGAGACGTCACCGCCTATGGGCCGCTCACGCCGGCCGCCGCGGGCAGCACGCTGGTGACGAGCATCGACTCCGGCGTCCAGAAGCTGGCCGAGTCCGCGCTGGCCAAGCAGCTCGCCGCGTCCCGCGCCAAGGGCTTCGCCGCGCCATCGGGGTCGGTTGTGGTCATGAACCCGCAGACCGGCCGCGTTATCGCCTTGGCCAGCTACCCCACGTTCGACCTCTCGGTGTTCTCCGGCGGCATATCCAATGCCGACTATGCGTCTTTGATCAGCCCGGCCGCCAACGACCCGCTGCTGTCGCGCGCGGTCGCGGGCCAGTACGCGCCCGGCTCCACCTGGAAGCTGGTCAGCGGATCGTCCGACGTCATGAACGGCCTGGTGCCGCTGGATGGCACGGCCGCGTGCCCCGGCTCGCTCAACGTCGGCGGCATCACCAAGACCAACTTCGACTCCGTCGCCTACGCCGGGGCGCTCACGCTGCAGAAGGCCCTCGCCGTCTCGTGCGACACCTGGTTCTACAAGTTCGCGATGCAGGAGTACGCCGCGGACCAGGCGCGCATCGACGACGGCGAGAAGCCCAACGAGTACCTCCAGTCGATGGCCAAGGCCTTCGGGTTCGCCTCGATTCCCGGCATCGACCTGCCCCAGGGCGAGCAGGCCGCGGGGTCGATCGCCGGGCGCGAATCGCGGCAGACGAACTGGGATGCCAACAAGGACCAGTACTGCGCGGACGCCGCGGGCGGATACGCCGACGAGCCCGACCCGGCCCGCCGGAGGTATCTGACGACGCTGGCGGCCGAGAACTGCACCGACGGCTGGCGCTACCGGATGCCGGACAACGCCGACCTGTCGATCGGCCAGGGGGAGACGACGGTGTCGCCGCTGCAGCTGGCGATCGCGTACTCGGCGCTGGTCAACGGCGGCACGCTCTGGAGCCCGACCATCGGCTGGGCCGAGATCGCCGCCGACGGATCGGTGCAGAAGACGATCGACCCCGTCGCGCGCGGCAAGGTTCCGGTGTCGCAGGAGGTCCTGGACTACATCGCCAACTCCCTGCACTTCCAGGGCGGCCACGAGGTATCCGGCGCGATCGCCTTCGACGGATCGCCGATCAAGACGATGATCGGCGGCAAGACCGGCACCGCCGAGGTGTACGGCAAGCAGGACACCTCGTGGTTCGCCTCGTGGGCGCCTGCGGACACCCCGACGTCGGCCAAGTTCGTCGTCGTCGGCATGGTCGAGCAGGCCGGCACCGGATCGAGTGCAGCGGCGCCTATGGTTCGGGCGATTTACGAGGGCATCTACGGCGTCGGGCAGGATCCGGTGCTCGCCGGCTCCGTGCCCGCAACGACCCTCCCGGTAATCATCCCGACCGCCGTCCCGTCGACGTCGCCCTCAACCGCTCCGACGGACGCCCCCCAGACGCCTGCGCCCCAGACGACGCCGGATGCGACGGCCCCGACCGCCGCGGCTCCGTCGACCTCGCGACGAAGGCGCAGACGCAGGGTGCGGCCATGAGCGTCCTGCTGATCGACCGCCCCCTCACCCCGCTGCGGACGCGCATCGTCCGGAGCCGGATCGACTGGCTCCTGGCCCTCTCGGCGCTCCTGCTCGGCCTGATCGGCGCGCTGCTGGTGTGGTCGGCGACACGATCGAGCCTGGCCAGCGACGGGGGCAATCCGCAGTCGTACCTGTTCCGCCACCTCGCCAACCTGGTGCTCGCGACGCTCGTCTGGGCCGGTGCGGCGCAACTGCCGGTGCGGCTGATGCGATTCGCGGGCCCGGTGCTCTACGTCGTCAGCATGCTGGGTTTGATCGCAGTGCTCCTCGTCGGGACGACGGTCAATGGCGCGCACTCCTGGATCGAGCTGCCGGGCTTCGATGTGCAGCCGGCCGAGTTCGCCAAGGTCGGGCTCATCACCGGGCTGGCAGTGCTGTTCAGCGGGCGATCCGATCGGCCGCGGACGCCCGCGGTGCTGATCGCACTGGGCCTCGCCGCATTCCCGCTCGGGCTGATCATGCTGCAGCCCGATCTCGGCTCTGCCCTCGTCGTCTGCGCGGCCCTGCTCGGCGTGCTGATCGCCGCCGATGTCCAGGCCCGCTGGATGATCGGGCTCGTGCTCGCCGCGATCGTCGGGGCCATCGTGGCGGTCAAGGTCGGCGTCCTGGCCGACTACCAGCTCGAGCGGTTCGAGGCGTTCACCCAGCCCGGGCGCGATATCCAGGGCGCCGCCTACAACGTCCACCAGGCGCAGATCGCCATCGCCAATGGCGGCCTGACCGGCGCGGGGCTGTTCCAGGGCCCGCAGACCCGCGGGGAGTTCGTGCCCGAGCAGCAGACCGACTTCATCTTCAGCGTCGCGGGGGAGGAGCTCGGGTTCCTCGGCGCCGCGCTCATCATCGGGCTCTTCGGGGTGCTCCTCGTGCGGGCCCTGCGTATCGCCCGCGACGCCGACCGCATCGGGCGCCTCGTGGCCGCCGGCGTCGTGAGCTGGTTCGGCTTCCAGATCTTCGAGAACATCGGGATGAACCTCGGCATCATGCCGGTGACCGGCCTGCCGCTGCCGTTCGTGTCCTACGGCGGATCCTCGATGCTGGCCGGCGGGCTGGCGCTGGGCCTTTTGCAGGCAATCCATGCCTCCAACGTCGGCCGAACCGGCGGCTAGCCCGACCCGCCGGGGCCGCGCCGGATACCACGTACCCTGGCAGCCGTGACCGGCGCATCGTTATTCGAGCAGCTCGAGCCCTTGCTCACCCAGGTTCAGAAGCCGATCCAGTACGTCGGCGGCGAATTGAACGCCCGCACCAAGGACTGGGACGCCGCCAGCGTGCGGTGGGCGCTGATGTACCCCGACGCCTACGAGGTCGGCTTGCCCAATCAGGGCCTGCAGATCCTGTACGAGGTCCTCAACGAGCGGCCCGATGCCCTGGCCGAGCGCACCTACTCGGTGTGGCCGGACATGGAGAAGCTGCTGCGCGAGCACGGCGTGCCCCAGTTCACCGTCGACGCGCACCGCTCGGTCGCGGACTTCGACGTCTTCGGGATCTCCTTCTCCACCGAGCTCGGCTACACCAACATGCTCACCGCGCTGGACCTCGCCGGCATCCCGCTGCACTCCGCCGACCGCACGATCGACCACCCGATCGTGCTCGCCGGCGGGCACGCCGCATTCAACCCCGAGCCGGTCGCCGACTTCATCGACTGCGCGGCACTGGGCGACGGCGAGCAGGTCGTGGGCATCATCACCTCGATCGTGCGCGACTGGAAGGACCAGGGCCGCCCGGGCGGGCGGGACGAGGTCCTGCTGCGCCTCGCAGCCACCGGCGGGATCTACGTGCCGCGCTTTTACGACGTCGTCTACGGCGACGACGGCGCGATCGCCTCGATCACCCCGAACCGCGAGGGGGTCCCCGCCACCGTCACCAAGCACACGGTGATGGACCTGGACGCCTGGCCGTACCCGAAGACGCCGCTGGTCCCGCTGGCCGAGAGCGTCCACGAGCGGATGAGCGTCGAGATCTTCCGCGGCTGCACGCGCGGCTGCCGCTTCTGCCAGGCCGGGATGATCACCCGCCCGGTCCGCGAGCGCTCCATCACCGGCATCGCCGAGATGGTCGAGGCCGGCCTGAAGGCCACCGGGTTCCAGGAGGTCGGGCTGCTCTCGCTGTCCTCGGCCGACCACTCCGAGATCAAGGAGCTGGCCAAGGGCCTGGCCGATCGGTACGAGGAATCGAAGGTCAGCCTCTCGCTGCCCTCGACCCGCGTCGACGCCTTCAACATCGACCTCGCCAACGAGTTCTCCCGGAACGGCCGGCGCTCGGGGCTGACCTTCGCCCCCGAGGGCGGCTCGGAGCGGCTGCGCCGGGTCATCAACAAGATGGTGTCCAAAGAGGACCTGATCCGGACGGTGACGGCCGCCTACTCGCAGGGCTGGCGCCAGGTGAAGCTGTATTTCATGTGCGGGCTGCCCACGGAGACCGACGAGGACGTCCTCGAGATCGCCGAGATGGCCAAGGACGTCATCCGTGCGGGCCGCGCGGCGACCGGCAGCAAGGACATCCGCTGCACGGTGTCGATCGGCGGGTTCGTCCC
>JAOPVO010000189.1 GCA_025966155.1 Pseudonocardiales bacterium | reverse complement strand
ACACGCGCCAGGACACAGTATCGGTTGTGCATGGAGGCGAATGGGCTGCCGCTCGACCGCAATGTGTCGCCCGCAGACCCCCGCTGAAAGCGATCGAGACGATTCCGTGCTCAGGGAAGCTGCCTGCAGGCGTTTGCAGCTCCTGCGTATTGCGGCCTTCACAATCAAGCGCAGGTCGGACTGACGCTCGCAGACCGGGCCCTGCGGAAGATTTCAAGAACGCGCCACGCACCCGAGATAGCCGACAATTTATATTGAATCTCGACGAACGCGACAACAAGTCCGCCGCCCGGCATCAGGGTTGAGCGCGTCGGGCCTGCGAGTCGCCGGCTGCTCGCAGCGGAGGCCCGGCGCCCGCACATCAGGTGGTGCCAGCCCTGTATACAAGAGGTGCTTGCTTGCAGCGCTTGTAGTTGGTGGACTTTCGCTCGGCTGGCCCATTGGTCAGTAGCGGTCGGGAGTGGCAGTTGCGGGACGCGCCGATGTCCCGTCAAGGAGGCGCATCCGCCGCCTGGTACGCGTACCTACTGCGCCACTTCCACTGAACCGTGCAGCGATGAGTTTGGGCCGGATTACGCGTCTGTTGTACGGACCGTCGCGGGCTCCGCCCGCCCGAGAAGCTTGGGAGAACACCATGACAACGACACAAGACAACCCGACCACCCCGAGGCCCGGCTTCCCGCCCGTGGTCGACCTGGCCACGTGGCAGGCCGCCCGGGACCAGCTGCTGGTCCGGGAGAAGGCCCACACGCACGCGGGCGACGCCCTCGCCGCGGCCCGTCGCCGACTACCGATGGTGGAGTTCGATGGCAATGTTGAAGTAACGGGACCCGACGGACCGGTAGCGTTGCTGGACCTGTTCCAAGGCCGCGACGAGCTCGTTGTCTACAAGCACATGTGGTACGACGGCGCGCCGCACCAAGGGCAGTGCGAGGGGTGCACCACCATGGCCTGGCACCTGAAGGACGCGGCCTACCTGAACGCGCGCGGCGTCTCGTTCGCCGTCCTCACCACGGGCCAATGGGACGAAGTGGCTCCCTACGTCGAGTTCATGGGCTACACCCAGCCCTGGTACTCAGTGCGTGGTCTCGAGGCGCCGATCGGAGACAATATGGGGTCGTTCACGTGCTTACTGCGCGACGGCGACCGCACGTTTCTCACCTACTCCACGACAGCCCGCGGCAATGAGTCGGCCGCCGGATTCTTCGGCCTGCTGAACATGACGCCCTACGGCCGCGGCGAGACATGGGAGGACAACCCCGAAGGCTGGCCCGAAGGCCGCAGCGCCTGCTGGTACTGGCGCACGGACGGGGACGGGAACGCCAATTCGGGCCCAACCAGCCGCCCCGTGCCGCAGTGGACCCGCCCAGGCGCCATCCCCGTGGAAACCCTCGGCCGACACGGCCACCACTAGAGGGGCACAGTCTGAGCAGCGTTGGCGCCACCGGCTCGTAGGGCAGAGTGACGCCCCGCAGACCAGCTCCTGCTCAGGTCATCCCTGGGCTAGAGGGCGCGGGACGCCACCGTCGGCGGATCTTTCCGGAGCTCGCGGGCGCTGTTCAACCCCTCGTGACGGAACGTCACACGTTGTCGTTCGCTGACTCAGTAAGGCGGTGCGACGATGACGGCGTGGCATTCGCCCGGCCCGTGAGCGAGGCGGAGGCAGCCGACCGACGCCCGCGGCCGTCGGTGCGCGCTGGCCGCAGGTCTAACTTCAGTCGCCGGTCACGGGCAGATCGCGATGCCGTCCGGGCGCAGAGCAGGCGCCGCGCCTACTGCGACCAACTCGACGTCAACCCGCCCAAGGTCCGAACCCCCGGCAGTGCAGATCAGCTAGTGCAGCCACCGCAGTGACCATGCGATTGGTGGGCATGGTGGATGCAGGTCGCGCGCGTTTCCTAGGGATGCGTTCGGCTCAGGTCCCGCCTGTTGCGACCATCAGCGGCGGGGCCGCCTTATCTCTTCGGCATTATCTCTTCGGCATTGCCCCGGTGCGCACCAGCTCCGACGCGACGTCGTGCAGCTTCCGGTTGGTGTTCTGGGAGGTCTTCACCAGCAGCCGGAACGCCGCACCCTCATCGACGCGTGCCCATTGCATGACCATGCCCTTGGCCATGCCGATGACATCGCGGGACCTGACTGCCGACTCGAGCTGGTCCACCTGCTGCGCCGCAGCGAGGGCGATCGCCGCGTGCGTGGCGAACAACCGGCCCAGCTGCTCGTCATGGCCACCGGCAGTGAACGCGTCTGGCTCCGCGGAGTACAGATTGAGCGCGCCGAGCTGGCCGCCCTCGACGAACAGCTGGAATGCGACCATGCTGCGGATGCCCAGCTCGACGGCCCTAGGGGCGAACGCGGGCCATCGGTCCCCAGCCTGGGCGAGGTCCGGCACGTTGACAACGTCGTGATCCCATACGGCGTCGAGGCAAGGACCCTCGCCGGTTTCGTACTGCGCCCGGTCCACCGCCTCAACGAGTTCGTCGGTAGCCGCCTTGGTTTGCACGTCCCGGCGCCGCAGCACGATGGTGAGCCCCGCGTGCGCAGCACCGGGGATCGTGGCCACAGCATCGTCCACGATCGTCTGCAGCGTCCCAGGCAGCGTCGACTCCGCCTGGAGATCGCGCGCCAGCGTGGCGAGCACCTCGGCAAGCGCCTCGCTGCCCTGCCCTGACGGTGATGTCATGCGCGTAACTATCCCACCGCGCCGGCTGGAACTTGGTCGGTCCAGCCCCGTGCGCCGGCGACCCAGCCCTAGCGCCTCTTGCACGCCGCCATGTTCGACGGCAGTGACGGGCTGATGGCTCGCTCGCTGCCGATGGGGCCAGGACGGCGGCCAGAAAAGGCCTCACCCCGCACGAGCTGCGCCACACCGCCGCCAGGCCTGGCCGTGAGCTCCGGCGCGAACGTCAAGGCCATCCAACGCATGCTCGGTCACACCAGCACGGCGATGACCTCGACACCTACGCCGACCTGTTCGAGTCCGATCTCGACCCAGTCGCCGACCGCCTCCACAGCAACGTAGTGATTACCGCGGCAATACAGGTCCATAGGCATCTACCGCGGCACACGGCTGGATCCGTGGGCGCCACGAGAAGCTGCTCGCTCAGGCGGCCGATGTCGCGATCGGGTCCAAGCGGAGCACAGTGATCACCTGCCTCGAATGCCCCCGGCACCATGGCGGGGACTCATCGCGCAGCGGCAATCCCACCTATGCCCGCCGCCAAGACCAGGTGGTACTCGCCTTCGGCGAGCACTCACCCGCCGACGCGGGTCCGATGCGGATGTCCGCCAACACCCCAGCCGGCGTTGACTTCATCGCGCACCCTCAACCGCGAGGCGGGCGCGGCCCACAGCCAGCTCATCACTTCGCGCTGCGGTCCGGCCGATATTTTGGCCCGCATGACCCCTCCCGGTTCCGCGACCGGAGCGCCGCCGCCCGGCGCCCTGGTGCTCGACCCCACGGCCGCCGATTTCGATCCGGCGGTCCTAGTAGCCCTCTTGCCACCGGCCGGCCCGCAGCCCGGTGACGCACCGGCGTCTGAAGAGGCCGACGATGGCGATGACGATCAGCTACGCGCGGTTCCGCCCGCCGGCGCCGTCGTGATGGCGCGCGTCGCCGATCTCGTCTCCCGTTTGCTGACGGGATCGCTGCGCGATGCGACTGCGGCCGTCCAGGAGGCGCTCGCGATCACGGGATTGGCCACAATGAACGGGGACACCGTCTTGGTGCCCGCTGTCCCGCCCGAGATCGACGGGGCTGTGCTCTCCGACGAAACGGCGCTGTTGGCCGTCGCCGTGCGCGGCGGCCTAGGCACCCCCGCCAGCGAGTACCTCGAGTGGATGTTCGCCATGGGACCGCAAGAGCCGTCCTCCCCCGACCAGCCGGCGCCGTCCATCGAGATGACGACGCTTGCATTCATCATGCTCATGGCCCAATGGCTGGGCGCGGGCCTCGGCGCTCCGGATGACCTCGGCTTGAACTTCGTTCCCCAGTATCTGGCCGCAATGGCCCGGGCCCGCCACGAGCCGGAGACGTGGATGGTCAACGGCGAGGGCCTCGAGCAGGCGACGCTCGATGCGCTGGCCGTGCAATTGATCGCCAACTCGCTGCGGCAGACCCTTATGCCCAAGGCCGCGCTGATCGCCGCTGCCGCGGCCGGCGGCCTCACGGGCGGCGCGTCATGACAGGAGCATCCGGTCCGCCCAGCGGCCCGGTCATCGGGCTGCCGGGCGACATCCCGAGCGGCCCGCGGGGCAACCTTCCGTGCAAGGCGATGCTCGGCCTGCTCGGCGAGGACCACCCCCTCAAGCCGATCAGCAACGAGGTCCTCAAGGAGGCCCTCAAGAGCCAGCGCAATGACTTCATCCGCTCGCTGCTGCCGGGCGACATCGACAGCCCCGAGACGGACAAGGCCCTCGTCGACCTGGGCGACACCCTCCTGGTGATCGGCATCATCGCCCGAGCCCAGCGGATCCTGCAGCTCTGGTCCTCCATGGACTTCACCCTCGAGGCGGATCAGTCCCTGGTGCATCGCCCGCTATCATCCGGACGCGCGCAGGCCGTCAATGTCACCGCCCGCAGCAAGATCGACGAGCAGCTCTGGCAGGACGACCAGGACGACTGGTTCACCAAGTCGCAGGCGTTCCAGATCTTCCGCGATTGCCTCAAGTCGCTGCTGAACGTCGGCACCACCGATCTGACCGATGTCGCCGAGGAGATGCAGAAGCACCACATCCGCTGGGAGCTCAGCGAGTCGCCGTCGGACTTCATCGAGATCCAGGAGGCGCGGCCCCCGTTCAGCGACCAGTCCTACGGCGAGACCCCGGTGACCCGCACCGGCAACCACAGCACACAGGCTCAGCTCGTCATCAGGATCAAGCCCGAGGAGCGCCACTACGGCGACGGGCCCTACCGGCAGCACGCAATCGCCGTCAAGGCCACTCAGGCGACCTGGAAGGACGTCGACTTCAACGTCTTCGCCGGGTTCATCACCAAGGGCTACGCCGTGGCCGGCAAAGCCATCGACAGCATCGTGGCCCGCCTCGTCGAGGCCATGGCAGCGAAGCGGAGGACCGCGACGTTCGTGGTGGAGTACTGCGCCCCCATCCGCAGGCTGCGATTCGAGATCGTCGAGTACACGCACGCCGATGCCGGGACGGGAGCCGTCGGAATGGACGCCGGCGCCGAATCGACGACGGTCAGCCGCTGGACCGGCGTCCTCGAGGAGCGCATCGACGGGACCTTCAGCGGAGTTGCCACCCTGGTCATGAAGACCTGGGGCGGCGGGAAATGCGTGCTGGCGCTGCCGGCCGGTCCCGGGACACCGCCAATGATGTACAGCTCCTCCGAGCAGGGCGGCTGGCACGGCCACCAGGCCTTCAGCGCCACAGCCAAGCTGGCCGAGGCAGAAGACGAGATCAACAAGGTGTCCGGGCCCCCGGCGATGACAATCAGGATTGCGCCGCAGCCCGGCAATCCGGCCTACCTGGTCTCCGACGGAGACGATCCCCGCCGGACCAAC
This sequence comes from Pseudonocardiales bacterium, assembly GCA_025966155.1. Lineage (GTDB taxonomy): Bacteria > Actinomycetota > Actinomycetes > Mycobacteriales > Jatrophihabitantaceae > RYN-150. The sequence goes on along the minus strand of JAOPVO010000189.1, from coordinate 7,177 downwards.
TGGGACCACGTGATGAGCGTCGACTTCGCGAACCCATTCACCTACGCCCTCATATGCGCGCGGGACGAGCGATCGGGCGAGAACAAGTACCGCAAGGTCGACGACCCCGTCGAATTCATGCTGGGGCCGGTCAAGATCACCACCACAACCACCCGCTGGATAACGACCACCTGGCTCCCCCCGGACACCCCGCCAGCACCGACGCCCCCACCCGGCGACGGCCCGGACGTCTCGCAAGCGCCCAATTAATCCTGCACCCGACCCCTCGGCGGTAGGGCTCGCTGAAAACGGCTAGATGCCGTGACCCTTCGAGTCGATCAGGACGATCTCGTGTCGAATGCCCGTTAAAGACGCGGAAATAGCCGACAATGCTTGCGTCAACCGTGCAGCAGCGGAACAGCAGCCTATGACGGGGCCGCGACGGCCCTGACCATCGCCGGCCGATCTACGCGGACAGGTCCGATGGACACGCTGTGGGCTGCTACGCGTCCCGGCGGCGGAGCTGCACCGCTGCTACCCAGATCAGTCCCGCGGTCCACAGCGCCAAGACTCCCAGCCCAGCCCAGGGACCAAGGGTGTACGGCTCGCGGATGCTGCTGGCAATGCTGGCCCCGGCGGTGCTGGGCAGGAACTGCGCGACGTCCTTGCCCCATGTGCCCAGGACGGTGCCGAACAGCACCGGCACGACAAGGATCACTCCGAAATAGGCAACTAATGATCCCGGGGTACTGCGGACGATCCAGCCGATCGCGCCGCCGATCAACCCGACCAGGGTCAGGTACACGCCGGTCCCGAGCACCACCCGGAGCACGCCGGGGTCGCTGAGCGAGAAGCCTGGCCGGTAGTGGGCGATCAGAACCTGGCCGGATAGGAACGCAACCAGCGAAATCGCGATCATCGAGAGCGCAGTAACGGCCGTGAACACGACCGTCTTCGCCACGAGCACCGGCAGTCGCTTTGGCACGGCGGCGAACGTGGACCGGATCATCCCCGTGCTGAATTCGCCGGTTACGAAGAGGACCCCGAGGGCGCCGATGAGCAGCTGGGCCAGGTAGCGGCCCTGGAGAGTCGCCGACGGCACCAGGTCGTCGGGCTGGAGGCTCGAGCTGAGATGGCGGGTGTTGTACGCGACGATCAGGGCGATCGCCAGCATGCCGATGATGGCCGCCGCGAGCACCGCGAGGGTCGAGCGCAATGTGCGGAACTTGATCCATTCCGAGGCGGTGACCCGTCTCAGCGTGACCGGCTGGGCAAGCGACACCGGCCGAGTCGACGCACTTTGCGCGGGAGCGTCAGGCGCCGTGCGGGCCGCGCTCACGCCGCATCCGCCGAGCGGTAGTCCACCGAGTCGGCTGTCAACGCCATATAGGCCTCTTCCAGGGAAGCGCCGGTGGTCGAGAGCTCGAACAGCGTGAGACCCGCCGCGGCGGCGATGGACCCGATGCGGTCGCTGGGAAGCCCCTCGACCTCAAGCGCCTCGCCGGTGCGGCGGACTGTCGCGCCGCTCCGATCGAGCTGCCCGGCGAGCTCCGTCAACTGGGGGGAACGCACCCGAACGACGTCGGCGGAGGCGTCGGATATGAAGGCGGACATCGACTGATCGCGCAGCAGCCGGCCCTGCCCGACGACGATGACATGATCGGCCGTCAGTGCCATCTCGCTCATCAGGTGCGAGGACAGGAACACCGTGCGGCCCTCGTCGGCCAGCGATCGGAGCAGCCCCCGGATCCACCGGATGCCGTCCGGGTCCAGTCCGTTGACCGGCTCGTCCAGGATCAGCGTCTCAGGATCGCCCAGCAGCGCCGAGGCGATGCCCAGACGCTGCCCCATGCCGAGGGAGAAGGCGCCGGCCCGGCGTCCGGCCACGTCGGTGAGCCCGACCATGTCGATCACCTCATCCACCCGCCGTCGCCCGACGCCGCCCGTGGCGCCGATGGCCAGCAGATGATTGCGCGCCGATCGGCCCGTGTGGACCGCCCTCGCCTCGAGCAGCGCGCCGATCTCGCCCAGCGGCCGCTCGTGATCTGCGAACCGCCGCCCGTTCACCGTCACGCTGCCGAGAGTGGGCGCGTCGAGGCCCAGGATCATCCGCATCGTCGTTGATTTGCCCGCACCGTTCGGCCCGAGGAACCCGGTTACCAGACCCGGTCGGACCACGAAGCTCAGACCGTCGACAGCGAGCTTCGCGCCGTACCGCTTAGTCAGGCCTCTGGCCTCGATCATGGTGATCCTCTCGGTGTGGCGCACGCGGGTGACTCGGGGGACGGCGTACCCGCAGCGTTGGCCCGCATCCCGTCCGCCACTGTGCGCTGGCTACATGTAGGGCGGGTGTACGCCTAGAACGGTGCGTTGCTGCCGGCTGGGCGACCGCGAACCATCCCGACGCCTGCGCCGGCGAGGAGCGCACGACCTTGTCGGTGCAAGGGCCGTATGCAGCTAAGACGCATCGATTCCTGGGCGACACGTGGGCAGGGCAAGCAGGGAGACCTCTATCACAACCGCGGCCCTTTCGATAATGTCCGATTTGCGCGGCGGCACTGGGTCGTCGCGGCCGGCAAGGAGGGAATCATGGCTTCTCGTGTCAAGGTTGGGGTCGGTGCAGCAGCAACCGCAGCGTGCGCGCTTGGAGCAGTGCTAGGCGCAGGACCAGCACAGGCCGCGCCGTCGACGCAGCAGATTAGCTGCGGCGATCAGACGCTGACCATCCGCGTGAACAACAATCACAGCAGCGACAACGGCGGGTGGTCGGCCGCCCAGATCATGGCCGGCGGAACCGGCCACCTGATCCCCACCTCCTTCACCTTCAGCGCCTACGACGTCACAACCAGGACCACGCTGTTCTCACAGACGCAGCCCAAGGGCGGCGGCAACGGCAACCAGAACCAAGCCACCATCAGCTGCTCCCAAACCCAGACCGGGGTGCTCGCGGACCTGCTGAGCCCCGGAGACGCGATACCGCCCGGTGCGACCCTGACGGACATCGTTACGACCTCCTTCACTGTCACCGCAGTGCACAAGCCCTAAGGCGGCTGACGGGCGCATCGAAGGGGTACGGAAGGCCGTACCGGCACCGTGAGAGTCGCCGGTACGGCCTTGGCTGGCATGCAGGCGGACGACCGATAACTGCCCAGCCAACTATGCACAGGCTGATCGCCGAAAGCTCAGACAGCCCTTTGAATCGGCGAATGTCGGTGCAGCGCCCCCCTGATTGCTGCCACCGGTCGCAGCTTGATATCTCACCACCTGGTCCTGCTATTAGCAGCGCACATCGGCGGGGTCGAGGACCGCTTCGCGATGGCCGGTCTTAGTCGAGTAGCTGGGATCCCCGCTTGTCGTAATAGAACGCCCGATGACCACCGCAGTCGAGCAGGGTGCGGCCCGCGGCGAGCATCTCGTCGAAGCCCGAGACCGCAACGATGAAGACCGCGTGCCCGTTCTTGAGCGCCGCGTCCATGGTCTGCAGCTCGTTACCCTCGGCACCGCCGCTCTGGTACAGCCGCACGATCCGTCCGCGGATCCCATGGTGGCGGCCGGCCACGTCAAGGATCCGGCGGCCCTCCGCCCCTTCCAGAAGCTGAACCGCGGGACCCGAGAAGCCCTGGGTGAAGAGGGTCGCGACGCACTGGGACCGCGAGGGACCCGGCACGATGGCGCGAACGCAATTCGCTGGCCTGGAGACGAACTTGGCGGCGTTGACCGTGCTGCGGCGGATGGTGTCCATGCACGCTGTTCGATGTGTCCCACGTCACAGATTGGACGCGGTACGGATGGGATGGTCGGGGGCCGGGCGGTCGTCCACCGCTAGACAGACCACCGACTATGCGCACTTCAGGACGGCCCTTCAGCTGATAACAGCGATCGCGCATGTCCCTGTCAAGCGGGCCGCATCTAGACGAGGCGGCCTCAGATGGTGCTTCGCTCGGCGGATGCGCTGCCGGGATAGTTGGCGCCGGTGAGCAGCCGGGCCAGGTGCGCCGCGTTGGCCGCAACTGTCGCGTTGGTGCCGGCGGTGGTCTCAGGGGTCCGGGGCAGGTCCTTATAGTCAGTGCCTTGCATCGCCTCGCCGTTCCAGTAAGTGGCGCCCTGGGCGGGGATGGAGAAGCCGACGTCGTTGAGGGCCTGGAACACCTGGGACGTGACGTGGTGGGCGCCGTCCTCATTGCCCACGACCGCAACCACAGCGACCTTGCCGAACACCCGGGGTCGGCCGAGGTCGTCGGTTTCCGAAAGCTCGGCGTCGAGGCGCTCCAGCACGCGCATGCACACGCTGCTGGCCTGCCCCATCCACGTGGGAGTGGCTATGACCAGGATGTCCGCCTGGATCACCTTGGCCCGGATGTCGGGCCACGCGTCGCCTGCGCCCATGTCCTTCTCGACGCCGGGCTTGACGTCGTGGTCCACGATGCGAACCACCTCGCCGGTGACCAGGTGATCGGCCAAGGCGGCGAGCACCTGCCTCGCGATGAGGTCACTGCTGGAATCAGCCGGCGACGGCTTCAAGCTGCATACGAGGGCCAGGGCACGGAGGGGCGTCGTCATAGGCCTTCGCTGCCCACGCTTCAGGCGCCTCATACCGGGGACGCGATCCAGGTGTCCCTTGACCGCGCATCCCGACTCGACCTCGCGGCGGACCTGCGGGATTTGCCTCAACAGTCCGGCGGGGCGAAATTAGTCGATTCAGTAGTGCCCTCGCGCACACCCGATGGTACTTTGCGGCACCAGGATTGCGGGAAGGGCCGAATGAGGCCCAACGCGATGGGGCGCGCTCAAAGCCTGGCAACTCGGCGCGCGAATTGTGCGCATCACTTTGAGGGAGCCTTTCGTGCGAATTGCAACCAGCCTAGTGATCATCGCTCTTGGCGCGATCCTCAAGTTCGCGATCACCAAGCAAGTTAGCGACGTGGATATCCAAGCGGTCGGGGTCATACTGATGGCCCTAGGCGCTGCCGGACTGATCGTCACCCTCATTCTGATGAGCACCCGACGTCGCACTGACGTGATCCGTCACCGCAACGGGACGACTACCTTGCTCGAACCGCCCCCTCTTGGGTACGCCGAGCCGGTGGCGTACACCCGGCCAGTGACCTACACGGAGCCCGTCACGTATGTAGAGCGGGTTGACCGCGGCCTTCTCTGAGCCCGCCTAGCTAAGTCCGCGTCGTATCGTAGGTACCACCCCCCCGAGGTGCCCGCGAGATGGCGGAGGAGTGCAGTGCCCTCGCCGCGATCGCTGGGTCGCGAGAGCGAGGTGTTACCGGCCGCAGCCGCCATTCAGCGAGGGCGCCTCGATCTGACCGACCCTCGAAGCGCGCCCGCGGTATGGATTGCCTGCGATGTAATCTACGGCAGCATGACAAGGCGCAGCCTGAATAGCCCGCTCCCGCGGTCGATCTGATGCCGACGCTTGAGCCTTCGTTCGGTACCTTGCAGGATCTGACGATCTTGCACGTTGCGGGAACCGCCACGCGGTCGTCATGCGAACACGAGGGGATCTCATGGATCACAACCGAGTAGCACTGGTCACGGGGGCCAATCAGGGCGTCGGGTTCCAGGTCGCGAAGGAGCTGGCCGCCGCTGGTGTCACTGTCCTGGTTGGGTCCCGTGATTTGCGCAGGGGCGAAGCCGCGGCCGGCGAGATCGGCCCGGGAGCCATCGCCCTGCAGCTGGACGTGACGGACGCCGAGTCCATCGCCGCCGCCGAAGCGCGGATCCGCCGGGACCTCGGGCGCCTCGATCTGCTTGTGAACAACGCCGGAATCTCCAACACCAGGACGACTCCGATGGCGCCGGAGGACGTCGCGGCGTCGTCCCGGGCGAGCAACGCGTCGCTGGACGAGGTGCGCGCGGTGTGGGAGACGAACGTGTTCGGCACCCTCGCCGTGTTCCAGGCGATGCTGCCGCTGCTGCGCGAGTCGCCGGACGCCCGCATCGTCAACGTGTCCAGCGGCCTCGGGTCGTTGGCCTCCAATGCGGATCCGGCGTATCCGTACCGTGGGATGTTCGGCCCGGTGTACTCCGCGTCGAAGACAGCGCAGAACGCCATGGCCTTGGCCATGATGATCGAGCTGGAGCACACCGGCATAAAGGTCAACCTGGTCTCCCCCGGGTACACCAGCACCGCCCTGAACAACTTCCGCGGCACCGAGTCGATCGAGGACGGATCCCGCGAGGTCGTCCGCGTGGCGCTGCTTGGCCCCGACGGCCCGACCGGCACCTACACCCGCTGGCCCAACACGACGATCCCATGGTGAGCGGCGCGCCTGACAAGCCGGTCCACGCCTAGCCTGGTCCACCGCATGGTCGACACGAACGATCCAGCGACGGACACCGTCACGGCGTTGGCGAGGAGCTTCTACTTCGCTCTCATGCGCGCCGCTGGACGGGCTCCAGAAAATCGTGCCGCCCTCGAAGCGGCTGTAGTAGCCGACGCCGTCCAGACACAGCCCGATGCCGCCAACTTCGGATCCCAGGAAGCCGCGTTGGCCCCCGAGACGGCTCGCACTCCCTCCGGAGGTGTTCGTCTTGTCAGCCAGCCACGCCGTCACCAACGTCCGTGGTCAGAACAGCTAGGCGGCTCGGCAGTGTCGTATCCGGGACTCCACGCGGGTCCGCTCCGCGCCCCTAAGCGCTCCTGGGCTGGTTGAACAGGCGCACTTGTCCACGAGCGACGAGCTTGAGGTCCGGGCTGGTGATCTCGACCTGCCAGAGCTGCAACGTGCGACCCTGCTGCACCGGTCGGCCGACGATGGTGAGCCGCCCTGCAGCGAAGGGGCGCAGGAAGTCCGTCTGGTTGTTGACCCCCACCGTGCGCTGACCTTGCTCCCTCACAGCCGCCGATGAGCCGATGGTCGCGACGCTCTCGATGACATGGGCGTACACGCCGCCATGGACTGTGCCGCTGCCCTGGTGATGCCGCTCGTCGATGTCGATATGGGCCCGTACCTCCGACCCGCTCACGTCGTCGACGACCAGCCCGATCGCTTCGGATACGGAGACAGCATGTGCGGGGGTCATAAGGGGGTCCTCTCCCATGGGCTCGGTTAACCTGCTGCGGATCTTCCTCTTGCACCCCGGCGGGGCAATCCATCCCAAGCCTCGCGAGTGTGCCGCTTCCCGCGGGGACGGGAGCCACTGTGAGCCTCGCGGCCGTGCGGCCAGGTGCGGTGCCGGTAGTGCT
>JAOPVO010000181.1 GCA_025966155.1 Pseudonocardiales bacterium | reverse complement strand
TCGCGTCGTGGACGAGGGTGGTCAGGCGGTCCGACGCGGCGGCCGCCTCCGGTCCGGCGGGCGGGATGCTGGCCTGGCTGATGTGGAATCCGTGCCCATCCTCGGGCGCGCCGTCGGCGTGGATGCTCACGACGGCCGCGGCGATGTCCGGGCTGTTGCCCAAGTCTGCGCGCCCGCTGACGCACGGCCCGATGCTCGTGTCGTCGGCGCGGGTGAGCTCGACCCGGAAGCCGCAGGAGGTGAGCAGGGCAGCAACATGCGTCGCCACGTCGAAGGTGAAGGCGTGCTCGGGATAGCCGTCGACGGTGGTGGTCCCGGCCGTATCGCAGGCCGTGGCGGTCCCGTTTCCGGCTGGCACAAGGGCGTTGATGATGTCCGGGCGTGAGCTGTGCCGCCGTTGTGGCCGGGGTTCAGGACCACCAGCGGCGACCCCGCAATGGGGGCGGAAGTGGCGGACGGCGCCGGCGCGCTGACCGTGGCCTGCGGGGGTGGCACACGGTCAGGCGCACTGGAGGTCGGAACGGACGCCCCGGGCGTGCTCGACTGATCGGCCGAGCTCGTCGACTCCGCCACGGTGGAGGACGGCTCAGGCGACCCCGAGCAGCCGGCCAGCAGCAGCGCGAAGGCAACAAGCGCCGCGACGCCGGATCGACAGATCGCGGCGCGCAGCACCGGCCAACCCTCCCAGACGTTTCGGGCTCCTGCGCCGATCAGAGCAGCCAGTCCGCCATCCGCCGATAGGCCTCCTGCGGGATCGTGCCGGCGTTCGGGACGAGGACCTGGAGCAGCACGATGTCCGCGCCGGCGTCGTGGTGCGCGCGGACGCGCTGGGCGATCTGCTCCGGGTCGCCCCACGCGACGATCGCGTCGGTCAGTGCGTCGCTGCCCTCCCCGTGCAGGTCCTGATCGCTCCAGCCCAGGGTGCGCAGGGTGTTCGTGTAGTTGGGCAGCTGCAGGTAGGTGCTGGTGTGCCGGCGGGCGATCGCCCGGGCCACGACCGGGTCGGACTCCAGCACGATCGCCTGCTCGGTGGCGACCCGCCCAGCCCCAACCGCCGCACGGGCAAGGGCGGTGTGCTCCGGCGGCACGAAGTAGGGATGCGCGCCCAGGCTGCGGTCGGCCGCCAGCCGCAGCATTCGGGGGCCGAGCGCGGCCAGCATCCGAGCCGGCGGCGCGCTGGCGTGCGCAGCGGCGTGCGCGTCGAGCTCGTCCAGATACGCGACCATCGCCGAGTACGGCTTGCCGTAGACCTTGCCCAGCGACTCGACCCGCGCCTCGTGGCTGGCGCCCAGGCCGAGGATGAATCGGGACGGGAACGCCTGCTCGATCTCGGCTGCCTGGGGCGCGACATCGGCGGCGTCGGCGGCGTAGATCGACACGATGCCGGTGGCCACCCGCAGCCGCGTCGTGGCGGCCAGCGCCTCGGCGTAGAACGGCGCGATGCCCGGGCGGGGCCCGCCGGCGATCCATAGTTCGCTATATCCGAGGTGCTCGATCTCGGCTGCGCCCTCGGGCGAGCGAGCCCAGGCGGGACCGTCCACGGAACCGGCGGTGGTCCACACTCCGACGTCCTTCACCGGCTGCGCAGAGGTCATGGATCGACCCTATCGGCGCGCGGTTCTGCCCCGCCTGCCTTTTCTCCGGCGGCGCTGGCGAGTACGGCTGGACGCGCCCGCACCGGTCCGGTTCGCTTGACCGCGGCGTCATCGGGAATGATGGGCGCTGGCGCTCGCGTTCCCACTCGTGAGGCACCCGCCCCGTCGACATGATCTGCCGTCGCCGTAGGTGCCAAGCGACTTGCCGGATGTCTCCGCGAGCGCCGCAGCAAGCCGCGGCGCGACGCCATCGATGGGTGTTGACCGGTGGGCGCGTCGGCCCGGCGTTCGGGTCTTGGGCCTCGTGCGCGGGGCATTCTCGTACCCTCGCCAGAGGGTGCGGCATGGTGTCGGGGGACTGCTCCCCGGCGCTCGGAGGAGGAGTTTGTGGCTCGACCAGGTCAGCGCCAGCCCGGCGCTCGCCGGACCGCCCCGCGCGACCAGCGGCGCGTCCCCCAGGACGGCGACATCATGTCGCTGCTCGCCCGGACCGTCCGCGAGGTGGAGGCGGCGGCTAAGCGCGCCCGCGTCACTCCGGCTGTCCGCACCAAGTTCCAAGCCGCGGCCCTGCTGCTGCGCGAGGAGCGGGCCCGCATCCAGGCGACACCGGCCAGCGATGGCCAGCGCGCCGAGCAGCTCAAGCGGCTGGACGGCATCGCGACCATTCTCGCGACTACTGCCGTTCGCGATGCCAAGCTCCTGGCCCTGCTCGCCGACGACTCCGTCGTGCCCGACGCCGCCCGCGCCCTCAAGCGCGAGCTGCTGCGCGAGATCGGCATCGAGCCGCCGCCGGAGGAGATCGCGGCGACGCCGGTCGCCGCCGCCCCTGGCGCGGAGCGGCGGGTCGTGCCGCAGTCGGTGATCTCACGGCAGCTGGCCAACCCGTTTCTGGCGCCGGACTTCTCCGGATTCGCTCAGCGGACCCCACGGCCGCGCCGCCTTGCCGGCTGGGAGCTTCTCAATCCGCTGCTGGCCTCGTTCGAGCGCGCCGGCCCCGGTGACCCCGCGTGCATGTCGTTGCCCGCCCCGACCCGCCGCTTTACCCCTCCGGGCCTCGAGCTGATGCCGCACCAGGCACAGCTGATCGCCGCGGTCGCCGCCGGCCACCGGACCTTCCTGCTTGCCGACGAGCCGGGCCTGGGGAAGACGGCGCAGGCGCTGCTGGCAGCGGAGGCGGCGAATGCGTACCCGCTGCTGGTGGTCGTGCCCAATGTCGTCAAGACCAACTGGGCCCGCGAGGCCCGCCTTTGGACGCCGCACCGCCGCGTCAGCGTCGTGCAGGGCAACGGCGACAAGGTGGACGGATTCGCCGACGTCGTCATCGTCAACTATGAGGTGCTCGACCGTCACGTGGGCTGGCTAGGCGACTTCGGCTTCCGCGGCATGGTCGTCGACGAGGCGCACTTCATTAAGAACAAGACGTCCCAGCGCTCGCAGCACGTGCTGGCCCTCGCCAATCGCATCCGGTCCCGTACCGGGCGCCCGCTGCTGATGGCGCTGACCGGCACCCCGCTGATCAACGACATCGAGGACTTCCTGGCGATCTGGAACTTCCTCGGCTGGATCGACGAGAATCAGCCGCTGGGCGTCCTCATGGACGCACTGGAGGACACCGGGCTGACCCCCGCCGACCGCGGCTTCCACCCCGCGGCGCGCCAATGCGTGATCGATCTCGGGGTCGTCCGCCGGCGGAAGATCGACGTGGCGGCCGATATCCCCGCCCGCCGCATCGCCGATCTCCCGGTCGAGCTGGATGGGCCGGTTGGCGCGTCGATCCGCGAGGCCGAGCGGATCCTCGCCCGTCGGATGGTGGGGCGCTACGAGACGGCGCTGGCCAATCGGACCTCGGGCGGCGACGTCGAGGGAATCGACGAGGACCTTGTCCGCCGGATCGCGCGGGCCGAGCTCAAGGAGGCGGCAACCGCGCAAACCGGGGAGAATGTCTTCTCGATGATGCGGCGCATCGGCCGGGCCAAGGCCGAGCTGGCGGCGGATTACGCGGCGCAGCTGGTCCGAAGCGCCGGCAAGGTCGTCTTCTTCGCCAAGCACGTCGATGTCATGGATGCCGCCGAGGAGACATTCGCGAAGCGCGGGATCCGCTACGCCTCCATCCGCGGGGATCAGACTCCCTCGGTGCGGCAGAAGCACATCGACGCATTCGTGAACGACTCCGAGGTCGCCATCGCGGTGTGCTCGCTGACGGCGGCGGGCGTGGGGCTGAACCTCCAGGTCGCCTCCAATATCGTCCTGGCCGAGCTCTCGTGGACTGATGCGGAGCAGACCCAGGCGATCGACCGGAGCCACCGCATCGGCCAGACCGAGCCGGTGACGGCGTGGCGGATCATCGCCGCGCAGACCATCGACGCGCGGATCGCCGAGCTGATCCAGAACAAGGCCGGGCTCGCCGCCCGCGCGCTGGACGGGTCGGGCGAGGAAGCGGCGTTCTCCGCCGACGTGCAGCTCGAGGCACTGGCGGCGCTTCTGACCGATGCCCTGCAGGCGGCGCACGGGTTCTCAGACGTGGGCTGATGAGGGAGCGCTGGCCTTCTACAGCGGGGCCCCCTTGCGCCGCTGGGGTGGCGGGAGTTCATCAAGTACGAGGGCGCCTCGGGCCCCGGACACAGTGGCGGACCTCTGGGGGTTGATTGATAGCCCCGTCGATTCCGGCCGGCCCCTCGCCGGAATCTGCCTGCGCCAACGTCTGCCCGGTGAAACGGGGCTATACATAGGACAAGAGCTGGGCTCTCGCCAGCTAAGGGGCCCGCCTAATGCGTCGCTCTCAGCCTGCCCACTTGGGCATCTCCAACGGCACTGGAGTTCCCCAATTTCGCTGGAGGCGGGCGCCGCGCTCGGCCCAGATCTCCTCGAGTGCCGCGAGCAGCGCCGCGTAGACGTCCTCGCCGAGCAGGGACGAATACTCCGAGGCCATCCGGCGGAACACCGGGTCCTTGGCCGAGTAGGCCGCCGGATCGGATGTGCAGAAGTAGCCGTCCGGGGAGAACCAGCCGAACCACGGCGGCTGCAGCGTGACGAGCAGCCGGAATCCGCCGCTCGCGGTCTCCTGGTCGTCGGCCATCGTGAAGGCGGCGGCCGGCGCGCTGTGGCAGATCTTCGGGCGGGTCAGCTTCGGGTCGATCCCGAGCCGGCCGGCCAGGTGATACAGCGAGCAGCCGTTCAGGCCGTCGGCCATCTCGGTGTTGAGGAAGACGCAGTTGCCCTCGACCAACACGGCGCGCGAACTGGCCACGCTGTCGGCGGCGGTCTCGGCGTACCAGTTGCCGGCGGCGATCTGATCGTGATGCTGCGCGTCCTCCGGTGTCAGCGCGGCGACGAACGGGAGCAGTCGCAGCGGCGAGTCGGCCTCAAGAGGGTCCAGGCCGCCCACCTCGGTGCTCCTGAGGCCGAAGGTCGGCCCGACCCGGCAGCACCCGGTCACGCTTGGGTCCGCGGGTCGATGCCGACCGGGCCCCTCCCCGCCCAGCGGCGTCGTGCCCTTGCATCCCATCCCGTAGATGCACTGGTAGTTGCTGGTCAGCGCGAGGACATCCAGGAAGTACTCGTCGTCGCCGTATCGGACGCGAACGAGCTCATCCGGCAGGGGCCCTGAGAGTCCTGGGAAGTGCGGCATGCCCAGAGCCTCCCGGGTAATGGGACGCAGCACAATCGCTCCCGGCCGCGCCCGATCGATCAGGAATCGAGAAGCAGCCCGGGCCGTACGCGCCTACGGTCACGCCGTGCGGCTGGGACGAGTCGCATTCGGTACCTGAAGACGACGCAAAGGTGGGCGATGTGAAGACCATGACGTGCCAGCAACTCGGTGGCCCGTGCGAATTCGTTCTCGAGGGCGGAACAGCGGACGAGGTGATCAAGGCGCAGGACCGCCACCTGAAGCAGATGGTGGC
>JAOPVO010000135.1 GCA_025966155.1 Pseudonocardiales bacterium | reverse complement strand
ACGGCCCGTGGACCAATGAGGTACTGGTCGGCCAGGCCATTGCCGGGCGGCGCGACGAGGTTGTCGTCGCCACGAAGTTCGGCAACGAGATCGGCCCGGACGGCGAGCGGACCGGGCGGGTGAACAGCCGGCCCGAGTACGTGCGCGGAGCCGTCGATGCCACGCTGGCCCGCCTCGGCATCGACACGATCGACCTCTACTACCAGCATCGCGTCGACCCGGACGTCCCCGTCGAGGACACCTCCGGGACGCTGGCCGAGCTCGTCGCGGCCGGGAAGATCCGGTACGTCGGGATGAGCGAGGCCGCGCCGGAGACGATCCGCCGGGCCCATGCCGTCCAGCCGATCACCGCGCTGCAGACCGAGTACTCGCTGTTCACCCGCGATGTCGAGGACAACGGCGTGCTGGCCACGGTCCGGGAGCTCGGCATCGGCTTCGTGCCGTACTCCCCGCTGGGCCGGGGCTTCCTGTCCGGGCGGATCCGCTCGATCGACGACTTCGACGCCGACGACTTCCGCCGGAGCTCCCCGCGGTTCGAGGGCGGCAACTTCGCCAAGAACCTGGCCGTGGTCGACCTCGTGGCCGGGCTCGCCGAGGCCAAGGGCGCCACCGCGTCGCAGCTCGCGCTGGCCTGGGTCCTGGCCCAGGGCGAGGACATAGTGCCGATCCCCGGGACGCGCCGGATCTCCTACCTCGAGGAGAATATCGGCGCGCTCTCCCTGTCCCTGAGCGACGACGACCTCGCCGCGATCGACGCGATCGCCCCGGCCGGCGTGGCGATCGGCGAGCGCTACGCGCCCCGGGGCATGGCGACCGTCCACAAGTAGAACCCAGCGCTTGGCACGTTGACGGGACCTGCTCACGTCAACGGGCCAAACGTTCGGCGATCAGCGGGTGCCGAACACCGTGATGCTGTCCGCGCGGCCCGACGCCATCTTGGCGACCCACTCGGCGTCGGCCAGCAGCGCGCGGCCCAGTGCCACCACATCGAACTCGCCGCGCTCGTACTGCTCGCGCAGGATGTCCAGGCGCTCATCGATCGGCACCTCGGGCGCCGGGCCCTTCGATACGAACACGGTCTCGACGCCGACCGCGCCCACGGTGATCACCGGGCGGCCGGTGAGCTCCTTCGTCCAGCCGGCCAGGCCCTTGACGGGGTGGCCATCGGCGGCGTCGGGGAAGCCGGGCAGCCAGTGCCGGCGGGTCGAGACATGGAACACATCGACCCCGGCATCGACCAGCGGCGTCAGAACGTGCTCGAGCTCGCCTGGGTTGTCGGCCAGCGTGGCGGAGAAGTTGCCGGACTTCCACTGCGAGTACCGGTAGACGATCGGGAAGTCGGGGCCGACCGCGGCGCGCACCGCGCGCACCAGCTCGGCCGGCATCGCCGTGCGGTCCGCGCGCGAGCCGCCGTAGCCGTCGTCACGGCGGTTCGTGCGCTCCCAGAGGAACTCATCGAGCAGGTAGCCGTGCGCCCCGTGCAGCTCGATGCCGTCGAAGCCAATCGACTTCGCCAGTGCCGCGGCGTCGGCGAACGCGCCGATGACGTGGTCGATCTGGGCGGTGGTCATGGCCTCGCCCATCGCCGAGCCGGACAGCGCCAGCCCCGACGGGGAGCGGGCGGGCAGGCCCTCGTTCAGCGTCGCGTCGTCCCCGCGCTCGGCCCCGACATGCCAGAGCTGCGGGATGATCGCCGCGCCCTCGGCGTGGACGCCCTCGACGACCGTGCGCCAGCCGGCGGCGCTGTCCTCGCCGTGGAAGCGGGGAACGGACTCGCTCTTGCCCGCGGCCGGGTCATCGACGTAGGTGCCCTCGGTGATGATGAGGCCCACTCCGCCGGCCGCCCGGGCACGGTAGTACTCGGCGTTCTCGGCGTTGGGCACCCCGCCCGGGGACTTGCCGCGGGTCATCGGCGCCATTGCGAAGCGATTGCGCAGGGACATGGACGAGAGTTGGGCGGGCTCGAGGAGGCCGCCCAGGCGGGTCGGTGCGCTGGTCATGACTGGGCCAACCCCGCACCCAGCGCGAATTGTTCCGTCGATGCCGGCCGCCCAGCAACCCGCCCGGAACCGAACCCCATGCGCAGCCGTTCCAGCTGCATCCAGATTCGCCCACTTCACTCTCGCGGCGTGCCGACGCGTGCGGCGTCGGTGGCACACTGGTTCCACGGCGCCGCCACGGGTATGCAGGCAAGTCGACACATAACAGGATGACCGTGCGAGCGAGGCTGATGTGCCTCACCGGGAAGGCAGAGGCATGTCGGGCAATGCGACGTTCCGTTCGAGCAACGCGACCATCCTCGCCGTCTCGGCCATCGACGCCCCGATCATCGTCACCTCCGCGCAGATCGACGAGCGACTGGCCGACGCCTACGCGCGGGTGGGGCTGCGTCCAGGCCTCATCGAGGGCATGGCCGGCATCCGCGAGCGCCGCTGGTGGAGCGAGGGCTCCTCGTTCGTCGAGGGCGCGGCGCTGGCCGGGGGCAAGGCGCTGGCCGAATCCGGCATCGACTCCTCCCGGGTCGGGCTGATGATCAACACCTCGGTCAGCCGGGCCCACCTGGAGCCCGCGACCGCCGTGGCCGTCCACGACTTGATCGGCCTGCCCAGCTCCTGCCAGAACTTCGATGTCACCAACGCGTGCCTCGGCTTCGTGAACGGAATGCAGCTGGCGGCCTCGATGATCGACGCCGGGCAGGTCGACTACGCACTGATCGTCAACGGCGAGGACGCCCGCCCCGCGCACGAGGCGGCGATCGCCCGCCTCGCGTCGGCGACGTCGACGTCCAAGGACGTATTCGCCGAATTCGCGACGCTGACCCTCGGCTCCGGCGCCGCGGCGATGGTGATGGGCCGGGCCGATCAGCACCCCGACGGGCATCGCCTGATCGGCGGGGTCAACCGCGCAGCCACCGAGCATCACGGGCTCTGCGTGGGCGACGTCGAGATGATGCGCACCGACAGCAGCGGCCTGCTGAAGTACGGCCTGGAGCTGAGCGCCGGGCTCTGGCGCGATGCCGCGCAGGAGTTCGACTGGGCGGCGGGGGCGGATGTGTACGTCATCCACCAGGTGTCGCAGGTGCATACCGACGCGATCTGCCGCGAGCTGGGCATCGATCCCGCGCGGGTGCCGCGGACCTTCCCGACGCGGGGCAATATCGGCCCGGCGTCGGTGCCGTACACCCTGGCCAGCGTCGCCGACGACCTCTCCCCCGGCGACAAGGTGATCCTGATGGGCATCGGCTCGGGGCTCAACGCCTCCTGCCTCGAACTGCGGTGGTGACGCCACTAGGCGGATTGCCGGGACTGCCCGGGATCGACCCGTCGTGGTCGCGCAGCGTCCCCGTGACCGATGGCGACGGCCGGACCCGCACCTGGCATGTGCTCGACTCCGATCCGCTGGCCGGGCCGGACGTCCCGACGCTGCTGTGCGTGCACGGCAATCCGACGTGGTCCTACCTCTGGCGGCGCCTGGTGGCGAATCCGCCGGCCGGGTGGCGGGTCGTCGCCCCCGATCAGCTCGGGATGGGCTACTCCGAGCGCCTCGACCACCCGCGCGGCCTGACCCAGCGCGTGCAGGACCTCGGTGATCTGACCGCCGCGCTTCGCCTCACGGGCCCGGTGATCACGGTGGCCCACGACTGGGGCGGCAGTATCTCCCTGGGCTGGGCGCTGGCCCATCGCGCGCAGCTGCGCGGCGTGGTGCTGACCAACACCGCGGTGCATCAGCCCGCCGACGCCCCGGTGCCGGTGCTGATCCGCCTCGCCCACGCCCGTGCGCTGCGCGAGGCCGTCTGCGTCCGCACGCCGCTGTTCGTGCGCGCGGCCACCGCGCTGTCGCGGCCGGCCCTGCCGCGCGCGGTGCGCGCGGCGTTCGCGGCGCCGTACCCGGATGCGGCGAGCCGGCGGAGCGTCGGGGACTTCGTCGCCGGCATCCCGTTCGACCCGGCCCACCCCGAGCACGCGACGCTGGGGGGTATCAGCGCCGGCATCCGCACCCTGGACGTACCGGCGCTGCTGCTCTGGGGCCCGCGCGATCCAGTGTTCGGCGAGCAGTACCTGCGCGACCTGCGCGATCGGCTCCCCCATGCGGATCTGCATCGCTACGAGGCCGCGTCGCATCTGCTGCCCGAGGACGCACCGGCCTACGCCGCGGACATCGCGCACTGGATAGCGGACCTCCAGACTCGGGTAGCGCCAGCACCGACACCAGCGCGCCCGGCGGTGACCGGATCCGCGGCCGGCCCGCCGCTGTGGCAGGCGCTGCTGGATCGGGCGGCCAGTTCCCCGGACGAGGTCGCGGTGGCCGAGGTCGGCGGGGCGCGCCTCACCTGGGCGCAGCTTCGCGACCGTGTGGCGACGGCGGCGGCCGGCCTCGTCGGCGCCGGGGTCCAGCAGGGGCACCGGGTCGCGCTGCTGGTGCCACCCTCGATCGAGCTGACAGTGTGCGTCTACGCGATCTGGCAGGCCGGCGCGTCGATCGTGGTGGCCGACAAGGGGCTGGGCGTGCGGGCGATGGGCCGGGCGCTGCGCAGCGCCGAGCCCGACCACATCATCGGGATCGCGACCGGCCTGGCCGCAGCTCGGGCGATGCGGATCCCCGGGCAGCGGCTCCGAGCCGGGGCGCTGCCCGCGGGATGCATCCATCCGACCCTCCAGCCTTCCCCCGATGCGGAGGCCGCGGTTGTCTTCACCTCCGGCGCGACCGGGCCGGCAAAGGGCGTCGTGTACCTGCATCGGCAGGTCCGCGCCCAGCTTGATGTGGTGCGCGCCGCCTACGGCCTGACTGCGCGGGACCGGATCGTCGCTGCGTTCGCGCCCTTCGCGCTCTACGGCCCGGCGCTGGGGATCGCATCGGCGGTGCCGGACACCGATGTCACCGCGCCGGGATCCCTCACCGCCGCCGCGCTCGCCGATGCCGTGGCGGCCATCGATGCGACAGTCGTGTTCGCGTCGCCGGCCGCGCTGCGCAATGTCGATGCCACCGCCACCGGGCTGACGCACGGGCAACGGGCGTCCCTGCGCGCGGTCCGGCTCCTGATGTCGGCCGGCGCGCCCGTTCCGCGCGATCTGCTCGCCCGCCTGTCGACGCTGCTGCCGAGCGCCCAGGCCCACACTCCCTACGGCATGACCGAGGTCCTGCCCGTCACCGACATCACGTTGGCCGGCATCGACGCAGCCGATATCGACGCAGCCGGCGAAGGCAACGGCGTGTGCGTGGGCCGGCCGCTCCCCGGTGCGGACGTGCGCATCGACCCCCTCGACGCCACGGGCAATCTACATAGTCAGCTCACGAGCACGCCTGGCGCGGTCGGCGAGATCTGCGTCGCGGCCGCGCACGGCAAGGACCGCTACGACTCCCTCTGGGCGACGGAGCGCGCTGCGTCCTCCGAGCCCGGGTTCCACCGCACCGGCGATGTAGGGGCGCTCGATGAGCAGGGCCGGCTCTGGGTCATGGGCCGCCTTCAGCACATCATCACCTCCGCCGACGGCGTGGTGACGCCGGTGGGCATCGAGCAGCGGGTCGAGGCCCTGGCTGGGGTGCGGTCGGCTGCCGCCGTCGGCGTTGGGCCGGTCGGGGCGCAGCAGATCGTGATTGTCGTAGTTCCGGACGGTGCTCGTCCCTCGCGCCGCCATCCCGTCGCCCCGCTGGCGCTGGCCGAGTCGGTCCACGCCGCAGCCGGTGCGCCCATCGCCGCGGTGCTGCAGATGCGCGCACTGCCGGTCGACATCAGGCACCAGTCCAAAATCGACCGCCGCGCGGTGGCCGAGTGGGCGACCCGTGCCCTCGCTGGCCGGGCATGAGGGTCCTGCTGACCGGGGCCACTGGCGCCCTCGGCCGCTCGACCGCAGAGGCCCTGCTGCGCGAGGGCCACGACCTGACCGTGCTGCAGCGCCGGCCCAGCGGCCTCGACTGCCGGGAGGTCCTGGGCGATGTCGCCGATGGCGGCGCCACGGCGGCCGCGGCGGCGGGCCAGGACGTGGTCATCCACACCGCTGCCAAAGTGGATGTCGTGGGGCCCTGGAAGGAGTTCGCCCGAGCGAACATCGACGGCACCCGCTCGATTATCGCCGCATGCTTAGCCGGCGATGTTCCTGCTCTGGTGCACATCTCCACGCCATCAGTGGCGCACGCCGGGCATGCGCTGATGGGGGTGGGCGCGGAGCCCGCCGACGTGCGCGGGACCCGCGGCCACTATGCGCGGTCCAAGGCGATCGCCGAGCGCATCGCGCTGCGCGCCGACGGCGACCGCCTGGCCGTGCTGGCACTGCGCCCACATCTGGTCTGGGGGCCCGGCGATCCGCAGCTCGTGGGCCGCATCGTCGAGCGGGCCCGGCGCGGGCGGTTGGCGGTCATCGGCGCCGGCGCGGCCCTGATCGACACCACGTACATCGACAACGCCGTCGACGCGCTGCTGGCGGCGGCGCGGGTATGCGGCCCCGTCCACGGCGAGGCGCTCGTGGTGTCCAACGGCGAGCCGCGGCCGATCGCCGAGATCCTCGAGCGCCTCTGCCGGGCAGCCGGCGTAGGCCCGCCGAGGCGTCACGTCCCTTATAGCGCGGCGTATGCGGCCGGCACGGTCATAGATGCCGCCTGGTGGATAGCGAAGCGCCGTACGACACCGCCCATCACCCGGTTCCTGGCTCAGCAACTGGCCACGGCTCACTGGTTCGATCAGCGCCGAACCCGGGAGCTTCTGAGCTGGACACCGCGCACGAGCCTCGATCAAGGCTTCGAGCAACTGCGCGCGTCATACACCACGTCTGACTAGCCAGCGCTAGGACATCGCGAAGCGGGCCCACACCGTCTTGCCCGGCGCGGTCGGCCGGTGGCCCCACTGGGCGGCCACTGCGTCGAGGATCTGCAACCCGCGACCGTGCACGTCATCCGGGCCCGGCTGCTGCCGCTCGGGCCGACCCGGGGCATCGTCGGTGACATCAAGCTCGATGTGGCGGTGACTGACGTGAAGTGCGACATCGACCGCGCTGGCCCCGGCCCGAACGGCGTTGGTAAGGAGCTCAGTGGCGGCCAATGTGAGGTCCTCGCGCACCGGGGCGGACACCAGCGCAGCCACTGGAGCCGACGCGATGCGGCGACGGACCTCGGCTGCTGTGCGCGAGGTACAGGGACCGCTGAACAGCAATAACGCACTCATGGGCGAAGGCTCTCGTGAGACGTCAAGGACAACCCGGAATCAGGCCAGCGTGACGGTACCCGAGGCGCCTGTGCTCTACACGAGCCCGGGCAGTTGATCGGCCCGGAGACCCGTTGTAACGTCTGTGCGTGACTTCTCAGGCCCCCACCGCACCGGTGACCATCGTCCTCACCGGTGAGATCGACGCATCGAATGCGGTGACGATCAGCTCGCAGGTCGAGCAGGCGCTCGACGCCGGGGCCAAGGACATCGTCGTGGATCTCGGCGCTGTCACCTTCTTCGACTCCACCGGCCTCGGCGCGCTGATCGCGGCGCGAACGGCCTGCGGCAGCAAGGAGGTTGCGCTGTCCCTGCGGGCCCCCTCGCCGCAGGTTCGGCGCATCCTCGACCTCACCGCCACGGCCTCGCTCTTCCCCGTGACGGACTGAGCCGCCTGACCCGCGCCCCCGCCCTCGCCATCACCGCGAAGGGTCGGATCCCGGCGCGGATGATCCTGCTGGTTGGAGCCATGGCCGCCTTCGGCCCGCTCTGCATCGACATGTACCTGCCGGCCCTGCCGGACATCAGCGACGACCTCGCTGCGAGTGCCTCGTCGGTCCAGCTGTCGCTGACCGCATGCCTGATCGGGCTCGGCGCCGGGCAGTTGCTCATCGGGCCGCTCAGCGACCGCCTCGGCCGGCGCCGCCCGCTGTGCCTGGGCCTCGCGCTGTTCGTGGTCGCGTCCTGCGCCTGCGCCTTCGCGCCATCGATCGCCGTGCTGATCGCTCTGCGTCTGCTCCAGGGGCTGGGCGGCGCGGCCGGGATCGTGATCTCCCGGGCGGTGGTGCGCGATCTCTACTCCGGGGCAACCGCCGCGCGCTTCTTCTCCCTGCTCATGCTGGTGACCGGAGCCGGGCCGATCCTCGCCCCCCAGGTCGGCGCCCTGGTCCTGAGCTTCGCGCCCTGGCGCGGGATCTTCCTCGCCCTCTCTGTTGCCGGCTCCGTCCTGCTGCTCATCGCCGCGCTGCGCCTGCCCGAGACCCTCGACGCGTCCAACCGCAATGCCGGCGGGCTGCGGGTCACACTCTCGACCATGCGGGCTGTCGCCACGCATCGCACCTTCGTGGCCAATGCGGTGGTGTGCGGGCTGGGGTTCGGCTCGATCTTCGCCTACGTGGCCGGATCGTCCTTCGTCGTGCAGAACGTCTATGGCCTCAGCGCCCAGGCCTACGGCGTCGTGTTCGCCGTGAACGCCGTCGGCCTGGTGACCGCCAGCCAGATCAATGGCCGGCTCGTGGGTCGGCTCGGCTCGACCCGGTTGATGACGGCGGGGCTGATCGGCCTCGCATCCGGCGGGGTGTGCGTGCTGATCGTCGTCTCGACCGGGCTGTTCGGGATCGGCGGCCTCATCGCGGCGATGCTCATCGTGATGTCATCGAATGGATTCATTGCCCCCAATGCAATGGCGCTGGCCATGAACGATTTCCCCGAATCGGCCGGGAGCGCGTCGGCGCTGCTGGGCCTGCTCCAGTTCTCCATCGGGGCCTCCGTCGCGCCTCTGGTCGGGCTGGGCGGCTCGAACACCGGGGTGCCGATGGGGATCATCATGGCCACGATGGGCCTGGCCGCGCTTAGCCTGCGCCTTGCCCTGCACTACCCCTCTGCCTCAGGACGCCTGAGCCCTGCGCCCGATCGAGGCTCGCCCGTCGGCTGACAACGCGATCCGGTCCCCGCGGAAGTGGGTGTAGCTGATCTCGCGGATCTGCCCGAACGCATCGAGCAGCGTCAGCTCCCGCAGCAGGACCGGACTCCCTTCCTCGATACCGAGCAAGTGCGCGATCCGGCGCGAGCACGGCAGCGCCTCGACGGTTGTGCGGCTTCCCCCGAAGGGCACGCCGAAAACGCGCGCGAAGTTCGCGTCGAAGGACTGCAGGTCCTTGTCGAGCTCCTCGATGCGATCGACAAGATCCTCGCTGTCGCGGGTGCGCGGGATGTATCCGATCCGGACGTAGGCCGGCTCACCGCTCAGCAACACCAACTGCTCGTAGATGAAGATCGTGCGCGCCTCGACGCCCAGTCGCTCGCGCACGTCGGCCGGGCAGGCCGCGACCTCGTTGCGCAGCTCCTCGACGAACGCGACGGGCCCGTCCGGCCCAGCGGACTCGGCCGTGCTCCCGGCGTTGCGCGGGAGCATCTCACCGGCCGGCACCTCGAAGATCGGCCGGCACAGGGTCGTTCCCGTACCGCGCTCACGGGTGATCAAGCCATCCTCGGCCAGCATCTGCAGGGCGCGGCGCACCGAGTTGCGACTCGCCCCCAATACGTCGGCCAGGCCATCGTCGACCAGACGCTGCCGTGGATCGAGGGCGCCCACCCGAATGCCGGCCCGGAGCTGCTCATACGCCCGTCGGGGCGAGGAGTGCGCCCCCTTGCCCTTCTCGCGCTTGAGCCGCATCTGCCGCGCGCGAGCAGTCTCGCCATCTCGGTGTTCAGGCACAGCACCAGCCTTCCGTCCAATGCCACTGAGAGTAGCGAGGCGATGGGGCCCCGACTATGACCGCGGGTGTGACATCAGATCCCTTTTCCGCACTGGGAATCTGCGCAATGACCTGGAAACAGCGCCGTCGCCTGACTGAATCCTGGGCGTGGTCCACTGGCCCCGATGAAGTCCGTGCTGCCCGATCCCGATGTGCCGGACCGCGATGTCGTGAGCATCTCCATGGATCAACTGGTGACCCAAGGCGAGCTCAGTGGGGCGGCGCCCTCGCGCATCGTCGTCGAGGAGCTCGAGCACGCGGTGATCCGATCGACTCCAGTGATCAGGTCGCTGCTGCAGCGCGAGGACCACACCGTCGTGATGGTCGAGCAATTGGCCCGCCTCGACGGCCAGCCGCTGTATCTGCGCGTCGGCTACTACCCCACCTCGGACGACCCCGAGGCGCTGATGGCGCGCATCGAGCGCTCCAACGGCTTCCGCGATCGATCGGTCGAGCAGACCTTCCGGGCGGCCTTCGGCGTGGGCTACGGATCGAGCGAGACTGTGCTCGAGGCGGTCAAGTGCGAGGCGCATGCCGCGCAGTTGCTGGACATTCAGGAGGGCGACAGCATCCTGCTGCGCCAGATGATCGTGCGCGACGTCGACGGCCAGCCCTGGTCCCTGAGCTATACGCACTACCGCAGCGACCGGGTCGCGCTCAGCACGTACGCATGATCCCACCGGCCTCACACGCCTCGGCCTGAGGCGCAGGTCACCGATACGCGATTCGGAAACACTGGCGATACCGGCGCAACGCAGCAGTTACCGGCGGACGCGGGTTCAGGTAACACCTGATCCCAAGCATTGACCCAGGAACAGAGCAGAACTTCCCCAACGCGTCGAACAGGACGCGGCGAACCGCCGGCGCAGTGACGCTCGGGTGGGCGATGCGGTGTGCCCGATACGCGATCTAACGGAGGTTCAACTGGTGCTAGCGACTATCAGGCAACAGCGGTGGTGGCTCGTGCGGATTGCCGCACTGCCCCTGCACCTGTTGATTTTCACCATCTTGACGTTCTTCCTGCTGCGCTCGGTCCCCGGCGACCCGGTGCTTGTGCTCCTGGGCCAGAATGCGTCGCCCGAGGCGTACGACGAGATGCAGAAGGAGCTTGGCCTCAACGGATCGCTGCTGGACCAGCTGCTTCGTTACCTAGCTAACGTTGCTCATTTCGATCTCGGGGATTCCCTGATCACGGGCCGGTCCGTGCTGACGGAACTGAGCGATCTCGTGCCCGCAACCGCGGAGCTCGCCTTGATGGGCCTCATCGGAACGCTGATCTTCAGCGTGTTCGCCTCGTACATCATCGTGATGCACCCGCGGAACCCGATCTCCCGCGGCCTCAAGGTGTACGCGCAGTCGGCCGGCGCGATCCCGGAGTACGTGCTGGCCATCGTCGCGCTCTTCCTGTTCTACACGACGCTGCATTGGGCGCCACCGCCCGTCGGCCGGCTCGACACCACGATGATCAGCCCGGACAAGGTCACGGGGATGCCCTTCCTCGACACCATTCTCCAGCGCTACTGGGATGCGACCTGGTCCATGGCCTCGCACCTGGCCCTGCCGATCATCACGCTGGTGATCTCGCAGTCGGCGATCATGATCAAGATCCTCATCTCCGGCCTGGAGGAGGCGCTGGACGCGCCGCCCACCCGCTTCCGGATCGCGTCCGGCGCAGGGCGCATCACGGTGATGGCCAGCGTCTACCGCCGGGCCGCGCCGTCGGCCATCACGATGTCCGGCACCTTATTCGGCTATCTACTTGGCGGCGCCGTGATCCTTGAGACGCTGTTCGGCTTCTCCGGCATGGGCCAGTACGCAGTGGACGCGATCAGCTCCGGCGACTTCGTCTCGATGCAGGGCTTCCTGCTGGTCGTGGCCACCTTGTCGCTGCTGGTCTACCTCTTCGTCGATCTCATCAACATGGTCGTCGATCCGCGCCGCCGGCCCGGCGTCCGGGCGGAGGGAACCTGATGACTGCCACCGCAATCGAGTCCACGTCCAGCACCCTTCCGACTGGGGGACCGCGCGCCGAGGCCGAGGCCCCGCGCCGGCGCAACCCCCTGCCCAAGGGCTGGTGGATGGTGATTCCGCCGCTCCTGCTGGTGATCCTGGCGGTCGTGGGCAAGTACCTGGTCCCATGGGACCCGGAGCGGGTCGCCGGCCCCTCGTCGACCGCGCCCAACGGCCAGTACTGGTTCGGCACCGACTCCTCGGGGCTCGATGTGTTCTCCCGCGTCATCGTCGCCACGCGCATCAACCTGACAATCGCCCTGATCGTGAGCCTGCTAGCTACCTCTGGCGGCATCATCCTGGGTCTGGGCATCGGTATGAACGAGTCGCGGCGCGGCCCGGTGGGCTGGACGGCGCGGGGCCTGGCCCGGGTCATCGACCTCATCCAGGCTGTGCCCGCCGTGCTCGTCGGCTTGGTCGTCGTCGCCTTCTACGGGGCATCGACAACCAGCTTGACGCTGGCGCTGTCCGTCATCCTCGCGCCGATCCAGCTTCGCCTGGTGCGCACCGAGGTGCTCCGGGTCCGCGGCGAGGCCTACGTCGACGCCGCGCGGATGGCCGGGCTGTCCGAGCGCCGCCTCACCGTGCGCCATGTGCTCCCCAACAGCAGCTGGGCGGCCCTTGAGAACACGTCGGTCATCTTCGCCGTCAGCGTCATCCTCACTGCGGCCCTCGGATTCATCGGCGTCGGATTGCCGCCACCCACACCGGAGTGGGGCGCGATGCTGTCGCGCGGGGCGACCGACGCCATCGTCGGCCGCTGGTGGTCCGCAGCCTTCCCGACCCTCGCCCTCGCGATCACGGTCGCCTCATTCGCCGGCCTGACGCGCCTGCTGTTCCACCGCCGCGTGCACTGACGCCGCCGGCCGCACCGCACCAACCCCGCCCGCTTCCCTCAGCACCACTTCCGAAGGAGTCCCGGTGTCCCCAGCTCGGCCATTCAGATCCACGCGGCTCGCGGCACTTGCCGCCGCGGCCATCTCGACCCTCGTCCTCGGAGCATGCGGCAGCGGCGGCCCCTCCGGGGGTGGCGGCGGCGCCAGCGGGAACACCTCGGACACCCTCGTCGAGGCAGTGGCCACTGTTCCCGGCGGCCTCGCCTTCGACGCGAAGCCCGGTGGCTATGAGGCCTTCGAGTACACGCTGCTCACCGGGGCGACGCTGATCCGCAACCCCTACGTCGAGTCCAAGGACGACAAGAACGCCCTCACCCAGGACCTCTACAAGTTCGAGGGCGTACTCGCGGAGAGCTACGACGTGAGCGCCGACGGGACGGTGTTCACCTTCCACCTGCGCAAGGGCGTGAAGAGCCAGGCCGGCAACCCGTTCACCGCCGATGACGTGCTGTGGTCGTACGAGCGCAAGTGGAACTCGACCAGCATCGCCAAGTCGATCAGCCTCCCGGCGATCACCGACCCGAAGAAGCAGCTGGTCAAGGTCGACGACTACACCGTTACCTTCACCGTCGCCCAGGCCGGCCACGGCTTCCCGCTGCTGTCGGTCATCTCCAAGATCTCCGGCGAGATCTACGACAGCACGCTGCTGAAGTCGAAGGCAACCACCGCCGACCCGTACGCCGTCAGCTGGTCCAACGAGAACGGCAACTTCGGATACGGGCCGTACATCATGACGTCGTACAAGCAGAACGAGCAGCTGACGTTCGACGCCAACCCGAACTACCCCCTCGGCGAGCCGGCCGTGAAGCACGTGATTCAGCGCGTCGTCCCGGATGCCGGCAACCGCGCCACGCTCGTCAAGAACGGCGATGTCGACGTTGCGGTGCAGCTGCGGCCCGCCGATGTCGCCGACATGGAGAAGGCCGACTCGGTCACCACGTTCCAGCCGGACACGAACAACTTCTCCTGGATCTTCATCAACTCCAACAAGGCGCCGTTCGACAACAAGCTGGTCCGCCAGGCCCTGTTCTATGCGGTGCCGTACCAGGACATCATCGACCAGGTCTACAAGGGCCGGGCTAAGCCGGCTATCGGCCTCCTCGACCCGGGCTCGCCCGGCTACGACGGCAGCGGGCTGCTCACACAGAAGTACGACCCGGCCAAGTCCAAGGAGCTGCTGGCCAAGGCCGGCGTCACCGGGCCGGTCAAGTACGAGATCCTCGCCAGCAGCGCAGTGCCGGACATGGAGGAGATGGCCGTCCAGATCCAGAGCTACGCCAAGGACGCCGGCTTCGACGTGACAATCGCGGTGGTGCCCCCTGCCACCTTCGTCGAGCGCAACTCCAGCGGCCAATGGGATGTGCGGATCTACCGCGACATGTCGGTCTCCTACGAGTCGCCGCCATACAGCCTGCTGCTGGCCTTCCCGAAGGACAACCCCATCCGCAACACCGCGGGCTTCAACGAGCCGAGCTACTACGCAGCGGTCGATGCCGGCGTCGCGGCCGGGGACTCGCTCTCCGACGCCGCCGGAAAGCAGTGGAACAAGGCGCAGCTGATCTGGCAGGACTACCGCCCGCAGATCCAGGTCGCCAAGGTCGAGCCCCTCATGGTGTTCAAGAAGGGCATCACCGGGTTCGTCCACCGCACCGACAACGTTCTGGACTTCAGCATGATGTCGTTCAGCTGATCAAAAGCTAGCTCAGCACCTCACCAGCGCCACCACCGGCACGGACCTCGTGCGGCCCGCATCGTCGCGGGCCGCACAGGTCGGCCGTGGCATGTCCATTTACTGCTAATCACTGGAGGCACGACGTGTTTCACATGGGATGGTTCCTCGGAATGGGGTTCGGCGTCTACGGCTGGAACCAGCCGTGGTCGGGAAACGTGGCGTCCGATATCGCCAACCCGCAGCTCTTCGTGGACATGGCGACCTCATTGGAGCGCGCCGGCTTCGACTACATGATGCTCGAGGACTCCTCGGTCATCCCGGATATCTACGGGGGCTCCCTGGAGCACTCCCTGAAGGTCGGCGTGGTTCGGCACGACCCGATGCCGCTGGTGCCGCTGCTCGCCGCGGCAACGTCGAAGCTCGGCATCGTCGCGACCGCCGCCACCACGTTCTACCCGCCCTTCCTGGCCGCGCGCCTGATGAACACCCTCGACCACATCACCAAGGGGCGGGTCGGGGTGAACCTGGTGACCGCGAGCCCGCACGCCGCCGCGCAGAACTACGGCCTCGACAAGCACGTCGAGCACGACCTGCGCTACGAGATGGCCGATGAGTGGGTGCAGGTCGTCAAGGCGCTCTGGGACTCATGGGAGCCCGATGCCCTGATCATGGACGAGGAGCGCGGGATCTTCGCCGATCACAACAAGGTCCACCGCGTCGACTTCGAAGGGCAGTTCTACAAGTCGCGCGGCCCGCTCAACACGGTCCCCAGCCCGCAGGGCCGGCCGATCATCTGCCAGGCCGGCGGGTCCGCCGCCGGGCGCAACTTCGGCGCCAAGCACGCCGACACGATCATCGCCGCCGTGGTCGGGGTCGAGGAGATGAAGGCGTACCGCGACGACATCTCGGAGCGGATGATCTCCTTCGGCCGCAAGCCAACCGACGTCAAGGTGCTGTTCCTGATCTCCCCGATCATGGGCGACACCGAGGGCGAGGCGCAGGCCAAGGCGGATCGAATGGCCGCAGCCCAGGCCGCCAACCTCGAGGGGAACCTGGCGGCGATGTCCTACTTCACGAGCATGGACTTCTCGAAGTTCGACCTCGATGCGCCGATGCCGGACCTAAGCAAGAACAACGGGCACCAGAGCACGATGAACGACTACGCCAAGTCGGGCCCGACGCTGCGCGAGATCGCCTCGAAGCACCGCACGGTGGAGTCCATCCCCCTCGTCGGCACGCCCGAGTCCGTGTCCGTCCAGATGGGCGAGGCTATGGAGTACGCCGGCGGCGATGGCTTCCTCATCGGCAGCCCCGTCACGCGCAAGAGCATCACCGAGGTCTGCGATGGCCTGGCCCCGGCCCTGCGTCGGCGCGGGCTCATCCGGTCGTCCTACTCCTACGACCACTTCCGCGACAATCTCCTGGAGTTCTGATCATGTTCCATATGGGCTGGTTCCTCAGCTTCAACGTGTCCTCGTGGAACGACACGTGGTCAGGGAACAGCGGCACCGAGTGGATGCAGGCCGAGCGCTATGTCGAGATGGCGCGCTCGCTCGAGCGCGCCGGCTTCGATTACATGATGCTCGAGGACGGCTCGTTCATCCCTGACGTATACAAGGGAACGACTGAGCACAGCCTTCGATCCGGTCTGGTGCCCAAGCACGACCCCATGGCGCTGGTCTCGACCATCGGGCAGGCCACGTCGAACATCGGGCTGATCTGCACGATCACCACCAGCTTCTATCCCCCCTTCCTGGCGGCGCGCGCGCTGGTCACCCTGGATCACCTGACCAACGGCCGGGTCGGGGCCAATCTGGTCACGGCCCACAACCAGCGCACGGCGCAGAACTACGGGCTCGATGAGCACTACGAGCACGACCTGCGCTACGACATGGCCGACGAGTGGGTGCAGGTCGTGCAGGCCCTATGGGATTCGTGGGATTCCGACGCACTGGTGCTGGACGAGAGCACAGGGGTGTTCGCCGACCACACCAAGGTCCGGCACATCAACTTCGAGGGCAAGTACTTCCGGTCGCGCGGCCCGCTCAACACCGTGCCCGGCCCCCAGGGCCGTCCGGTCATCTGCCAGGCCGGCGGGTCCCCGGCGGGCCAGGCCTTCGCCGCCCGGCACGCCGACACGATCGTGGCTCAAGTCGGCAGCGTCGCAGCCATGAAGGCGTTCCGCGAGGAGATCTCGCGGCTCATGGTTCTTGCCGGGCGCGATCCCGGGGATTGCAAGGTCCTGTACATGATCTCCCCGATCCTGGCTGATACCGATGAGGACGCCCAGGAGAAGCGGCGCCGCATCGACGCGGCCCGCCAGCGCAATGTCGAAGGCGCGCTCTCGACGATGTCCTTCTCCAGCGGCGTCGACTTCTCGCAGTTCGATCTCGACGGGCCGATGCCCCAGATCGTGACGAACAACGCCAAGAGCACCACCGCGCTCTACACCGAGGGCCAAGGCGCCAAGACGCTGCGCGAGGTCGCCACCGCCCCGATGCCCACGTCGGTTGATCTCGTTGGCTCGCCGGCAACCGTGGCCGCACTGATGGGCGAGGCCATGGAGGAGGCCGGCGGCGACGGCTACTTGATCAGCCTGCCCGTCAATCGCCGCACAGTGGCCGAGGTTGCCGACGGCTTGGCCCCGCAGCTGCGCAAGCGCGGGCTGACCCGCGATGGCTACAGCTACACGAACCTGCGCGACACCCTGCGCGAGTTCTGAGCGCTCCAACAGTCCGCGCCCACATCAGCTAAGGAGTGCGCATGTTCCACATGGGATGGTTTCTCAGCAATGGATTCGGTGTCTACGGCTGGAATCAGCAGTGGTCGGGCAATGTCGCCGCTGACGTGGCGCAGCCGGGGCTATTCGTGGATATGGCCACCTCGCTCGAGCGGGCCGGCTTCGACTACATGATGCTCGAGGATTCCTCGGTGATCCCGGACATTTATGGCGGGAACCTGGAGTTCGCGACCCGGAAGGGCACTGTTCGCCACGATCCCATGCCGCTGGTGCCGCTGCTGGCGGCGGCAACCTCGCGGATCGGCATCATCGCCACCGCGGCCACGACGTTCTACCCGCCGTTCCTCGCGGCCCGGCTGTTCAACACCCTGGACCACCTGAGCAACGGCCGGGTCGGAATCAACATCGTGACAGCCAGCCCGCATGCCGCGGCGCAGAACTACGGCCTGGAGAAGCACATCGAGCACGACTTGCGCTACGAGATGGCCGACGAGTGGATGGATCTCGTTACCGCGCTATGGGAGTCCTGGGATGCCGACGCGGTCGTCATGGACGAGGCGGCCGGCGTGTTCGCCGATCACACCAAGGTTCGGCGGGTCGACTTCGAGGGCCGGTTCTACAAGTCCCGCGGCCCGCTGAACACCGTGCCCAGCCCTCAGCGCAAGCCGGTGATCTGCCAGGCCGGCGGGTCCCCGGCCGGGCGGGAGGTGGCCGCGAAGCACGCCGACACGATCATCGCCGCGGTCGTCGGCGTCGAGGCGATGAAGGAGTACCGCGACGACATCAGCCGCCGGATGATCGCCCACGGCCGCAAGCCCAGCGATGCGAAGATCCTCTTCCTGGTCGTCCCGACCTTCGGGGACACCGATCAGGAGGCCCACGATCGCCTCGACCGTCAGCGCGCGGCCGCCGCCGCCGACCTCGAGGGCGCCCTCGCCGGCATGTCGTACACCAGCGGGCACGACTTCTCGAAGTTCGACCTCGATGGGCCGTTCCCCGACCTGACCGGCAAGGTCAACGGGCACCAGAGCACCTATGCCGACTATGCCAAGGCGGGGGAGGGCAAGACGCTGCGCGAAGTCGCATCGACCCGCTCGGTCGTGGAGTCCATCGAACTGGTCGGCACACCGGACACAGTCGCCGTCCAGATGAAAGAGGCTATGGAATATGCCGGAGGCGACGGCTTCCTGATCGCCAAGCCAGTCACTCGGCGGAATATCACCGAGATCGCCGACGGCCTGGCCCCGGCGCTCCGGCGGCGCGGGCTGATCCGCTCGTCCTACACATACGAGCACTTCCGGGACAACCTGCTCGAGTACTGAGCCGCACCTGCGCGGCGCCGACACCTGCATCACACGACACATCTGGGGTTGATCGCATGTTCCACATGGGCTGGTTCCTGCACTACGGGTTCGGCGTCTACGGCTGGAATCAGCAGTGGTCGGGCAATGTCGCGGCCGATGTCGGGCAGCCGGGCCTCTTCAAGGACATGGCAACCTCACTCGAGCGCGCGGGCTTCGACTACATGATGATCGAGGACTCCTCGGTGGTCCCGGATGTCTATCAGGGCTCGCTGGAGTTCTCGCTCCGCAATGGGGTCGTGCGCCATGACCCGATGGCGCTGGTGCCCCTTCTGGCGGGCGTCACATCGCGGATCGGCATCATCGCCACCGCGGCCACGACGTTCTACCCGCCATTCCTCGCCGCGCGGCTGTTCACCACGCTGGACCATCTGACCGATGGCCGGGTCGGGCTGAACCTAGTGACGGCCAGCCCTCACGCGGCCGCCCAGAACTACGGGTACGAGAAGCACTTCGAGCACGACCTGCGCTATGAGATGGCCGATGAGTGGATGGACCTCGTTACCGCCCTATGGGAATCCTGGGAGCCCGGCGCCTTGGTGCTGGATGAGGACAACCACGTCTTCGCCGACCACACCAAGATCCACCCGATCAATTTCGAGGGCCGCTTCTACAAGTCCCGCGGCCCGTTGAACACCGTCCCGGGCCCGCAGCGCCGCCCCGTCATCTGCCAGGCCGGCGGATCCCCCGCGGGGCGCGATGTCGCGGCCAAGCACGCCGACACCGTCGTGGCCCTCGTCTCCGGCATCGAGGCGATGAAGGAGTACCGCGACGACATGTCGGCCCGGCTGATCGCCCACGGGCGGAAGCCCTCCGACGCGAAGGTGCTGTTCCTGGTGTCCCCGGTCCTGGCCGACACCGACGAGGACGCCAAGGTGAAGCTCGAGCGGCAGAAGGCGGCCCAGGTGGCCAACTTCGAGCCTGCGCTGGCCGGGCTGTCCTACACGAGCGGCATGGACTTCTCGACCTTCGATCTCGATGCGCCGCTGCCCGATCTCACCGGCAAGTCCAACGGGCATCAGAGCATGGTCGCGGATCTCCAGCGCGTCGCCGGGGCCAAGACCCTGCGCCAGACGCTGACGGACAAGGCATCGGGCATCGGGTCCATCCAGATCGTCGGCTCCCCGGACAGCGTCGCGGTGCAGATGGGCGAGATCATGGAGTACGTCGGCGGGGATGGGTTCCTGATCGGCAGCGAGGTGACGCGCAAGAACATCACCGAGGTCGCCGACGGCCTGGCTCCGGCCCTGCGACGCCGCGGCCTCATGCGGTCGGGCTACTCCTCGGCGCTCTTCCGCGAGAACCTGATGGAGTTCTGACGTCGGGGGGACCCGGGGTTGCTTGTCTTGCTGTCAGCTAGACATCGTCCTGCTACAGTCTTGTCCGTCACGAGCGTCAGCGCGTAGCCCCGGCTTGCTGGCCGGCAACCCTCCCACCGCGGCGGGGTGCCCCGGGTGAGGACATGGCCGCCGTCTATTCCGGCAGCGGCAAGCGCTGGCCCGGCAGCATCCACGTCACTGCCGGGCCCCCTGGTGGCAGGAGCCTGGCATGACCGCCCTTCTCTCGCAGTCCCCTCTGAACTCGCAGTCCCCCGTAATCGCGCAGTCGCGCCTCGTCGGGACCGGCGTGCGCGTTCCGCTGGTCCAGGGCGGCGACATCGACTACGTCAACCTCGACTACGCCGCCAGCGCCCCCGCCCTGCGCGAGGTCGCGGACCACGTCGCGGCACTGCTGCCGCTGTACTCCAGCGTCCATCGCGGCGCCGGCTACGCCTCGCAGGTGTCGACCGAGGTGTACGAGGCCGCCCGCGTCGAGGTCGCACGATTCGTCGGCGCCCGGCCCGATGACGTCGTCATCTTCACCCGGAACACGACCGATGCGCTGAATCTGCTCGCCTCGGCTGTGCCCGGCGACGTCGTCCACCTCGATATCGAGCACCACGCGAACCTGCTGCCGTGGCAACTGCGCGGCGGGCGGGCCGTCGTGGCCGAACCCACGATCGAGGGCACTCTGGCGGCACTCGAGGCCGAGCTCCGGCGTGCGCCCGCGGCCCTGGTCGCGGTCACGGGCGCCTCCAATGTGACCGGGGAGTGCCTGCCGCTGGACCTCGTCGCCGCGATCGCCCATCGCCACGGCGCCCGCCTCGCCGTCGACGGCGCGCAGCTGGTCCCCCACCGGCGGATCGACATCTCCCGATCGGGCGTGGATTACCTGGCCTTCTCCGGCCACAAGCTCTACGCCCCCTACGGCGCCGGGGTCCTCATCGGGGCCCGGGATTGGCTGGACGCCGCGCCGCCGTACCTCGCCGGCGGCGGGGCGGTCCGCCACGTCGGGCTCGATGGCACCACGTGGGCCGATGTCCCCGCGCGACACGAGGCGGGCACCCCGAATGTCCTCGGCGCGGCGGCCCTGGCGCAGGCCTGCCGCGCGCTGGCCGCCCGGCCCGATGGCGAGGCGCCCGAGCGCGAGGAGCACCTGCTGCGCCGGCTCAGCAGCGGCCTGCATGCTCTGGGCATCGAGCCGCTGCGCATCTGGCCCGAGGCCGCGGACGCGACCGCCGATGGCACGAGCCGCATCGACGTCGTCGGCATCGTCACCTTCGCCGTCCCCGGATACGACGCCGAGCAGGTTGCCGCCTTCCTGTCCGCCGAGCATGGGATCGGCGTGCGCGACGGCCGGTTCTGCGCCCATCCGCTGCTGGCGCGCCTGACGTCGTCGGCGACGGCTGTCCGCGCCAGCCTCGGCCTCGACAGCTCCGAGGCCGATGTGGACCGGCTGCTGTCCGCCCTTGCCGCCCTGGTCTCCGATGGACCGCGCTGGACCTACAGCCGCATCGACGGCCAGGTCGCGCCGAGCCCGGAGACCCGGACCCTCCCGCAGTTCCTGGGCGGGGCCACGCTGCGCGCCGCGGCCGGGGAATGTGACGACGATCCCACGGTTGTCTAGCCCTCAACTAGACAAAACCGGCTGGGCCGACGTACCTTCGAGTGCGTACGACTGAACCACAACGTCACGAGTGCCAGTGCTCAGCCCCGGCTTGCTGGCCGGCAACCCTCCCACCGCGGCGGGGTGCCCCGGGTGAAGACACGGCCGCAGGCACGTTATGCGGCAAGCGCGCCCGCACCCCGCGGGCCCCGGGTGAGAGAGCTACCGAGATGACGCACGCAGAGCCGCCGTACCTGGTGGTCCGCCAGGCCATCGACCTGTGCCGATCGGCCAGCGCGCTCTGTCGTTGAGCGCCTGACCGCACGCCCGCACCACCCGGCCCGAACGGCGATGCAATCGTCGGCGCCGCTCCTCATCCCGCACCCACCCGCTCTCGAATTGGGGCCATAGCCATGCCTGCATCTGCCCAGACCCACCTCGCCATCGCCCTCGACGGCGCCGGCTGGCACCCGGCCGCCTGGCGCGAGCCCGCAGCCGAGCCGAAGCGCCTCTTCGAGGCCTCCTACTGGGCCGAGCTGGCCCAGGAGGCCCAGCGCGGGCTCGTCGATTTCGTCACCATCGAGGACTCCCTCGCCCTTCAGACGACCGGCTATGGCCCGCCAGAGGCCCGCACCGATCAGGTCCGCGGCCGCCTTGACGCCCTGCTCATCGCCGCCCGAATCGCCCCGGTCACCAGCGGTATCGGGCTGGTCCCGACCGTGACGACCACGCACACCGAGCCGTTCCACGTGTCCAAGAGCCTGGCCACGCTGGACTACGTCAGCACCGGACGGGCCGGCTGGCGCGTTCAGGTCTCGACCCGCCCGAGCGAGGCCGAGCACTTCGGCCGCCGCGAGTTCCCGCAGTTCACCCTGGCCGACCGCGCGAAGCCCGAGATCGCCGCTTTCATCCAGAGCCTCTTCGATGAGGCCGCCGACCACATCGAGGCCGTCCGCCGCCTCTGGGACAGCTGGGAGGACGACGCCGAGATCCGCGACGCCGCCACGGGGCGCTTCGTGGATCGCGACAAGCTGCACTACATCGACTTCGAGGGCGCCCAGTTCAGCGTCAAGGGCCCCTCGATCACCCCGCGCCCGCCGCAGGGGCAGCCGCTGGTGACGCTGCTCGGCCACCAGGCGATGCCGTATGCACTGGCGGCCGGCGGAGCCGATCTGATGTACATCACGCCGAAGGACGAGCACCAGGCCGCGAGCATCCTGGCCGAGGCGCGCGCGGCCGAGGCCACCGCCGGGCGCACCGGGGAGCCGCTGCGGGTCTGGGGCGACCTCGTGGTCTTCCTCGACGACTCGGCCCAGGCGGCGCGGGACCGCAAGGACCGCCTCGACGAGCGCTCCGGCTCGGTCTACTCCTCCGACGCCGCCATCTTCGCCGGCACGCCCGTCGAGCTCGCCGATCTGCTCGAGTCCTGGACGGCAGCGGGCCTCGAGGGTTTCCGCCTGCGCCCGGCCGTCGCACCGACCGACGTGCAGGCCATCACCCGCGGGCTCGTGCCCGAGCTGCAGCGCCGCGGCGCCTTCCGCACGGCCTACGAGTCCTCCACGCTGCGCGGCCACCTCGGCCTCGCCCGGCCCGCGTCGCGCTATGTCGCGGCCTGATCCGGGGAAGCGCCGTGAAGTTCCTCCTCATTGATCTGATCGTGCACGGGCCCGACCCCGTGACGGGTGCGCAGCGATCCACCCGCGAGCGCTTCGCCGATGTGCTCGATTCGGCCGTCCTGGCCGAGGACCTCGGGTACGACGGCTTCGGCGTCGGCGAGCGCCACGAGCGCCCGTTCATCTCCTCGTCCCCGACGGTCGTGCTGTCGCACATCGCAGCGCTTACCTCGCGGATCCGGCTCTTCACCGCGGTGACGACGCTCAGCCTGCTGGACCCCGTTCGCGCCTACGAGGACTACGCGACGCTGGACAACCTGTCCGGCGGCCGGCTCGAGCTGATCATCGGCAAGGGGAACGGCTCGGCGCAGCGGCAGCTGTTCAACGTGACCACCGAGGACCAGTGGGACCGGAACATCGAGAGCTATGAATTGTTCCGGCGGCTCTGGGCCGGCGGCAAGGTCACCTGGTCGGGCAAGTTCCGCCCCGGCCTGGTCGACGCCGAGGTGTGGCCGCGGCCCCTGCAGAACCCCATCCGCATCTGGCACGGCAGCGCCACCAGCGAGGCCTCGGTCGAGCTCGCGGCCAAGTGGGGCGAGCCGCTGTTCTCGGCCAACGTCACCAACCCGATCGAGCCCTACGCCGAGCTGATCCGCTTCTACCGCGAGCGCTGGGCCGCCCACGGCCGCGATCCGGCCGACGCGATCGTCGGCGCCGGGACCGCCGGCTACTTCAGCGCCCCGACGTCGCAGGCCGCCCTCGATGCGTACCGGCCGAAGTTCGAGGGCCAGAAGGCCGCCTTCGCGGGGCTCGGCCTCGAGCCGGTCTTCCATACCTTCGAGGACTATGTCGAGCGCAGCAGCGCGCTGATCGGCAGCCCCGCCCAGATCATCGAGAAGGTGCATCGCTATCACGAGCAGTTCGGCCACACCGTCCTGCACCTGAACGCCGATGCATCCGGCCTGTCCCCGGCTCAGCACCGCGCGTCCCTCGAGCTCTTCCAGTCCGACATCGCGCCGGTCCTGCGGCGCGCCATACCTGATCCGCCGTGGCCGGAGCCCATCCCCACAGCGTCCCAGCTCGTTTCATCAGCCAGCTAAGGAGCATTCTGTGTTCACCGCCCGTTCCCGTCGTCGCAGACCTCGGGGCACTGTCCTTCTCGCCGCCGCCGCATCAGCTGCCGTCCTGCTGTCCGCCTGCTCCAGCTCATCGGGCGGCGGCGAGGCATCCTCCACCGACGGCGCCGGGACCCCAGTCAAGGGCGGCAACCTCACCTTCGCCCTGGCCTCGGACCCGGTCTGCGTCGACCCGCACCAGGCCGCCACGAACGACTCGATCTACGTCGCCCGCCAGCTGGTGGACTCCCTGACCGACCAGGACCCCACCACCGGCGAGATCGTGCCGTGGCTGGCCGAGTCCTGGCAGGTCAGCGCCGACGCCAAGGAGTTCACCTTCAAGCTCCACGCCGGCGCGACGTTCAGCGACGGCACCGCGGTGACCGCGGCGTCGGTCAAGGCCAACTTCGACAGCATCCTCAAGGACGGCGCGAAGGCCACCCTGGCCGGCCCGTACCTGGGCGGCTACGTCTCGACCGAGGTCGTGGACAACCTGACCGCGAAGGTCGTGTTCGGCGCCCCGAGCGCCCAGTTCCTGCAGGCCACCTCGACCTTCAGCCTCGGGCTGCTGGCCGATTCCAGCCTCGCACTGGCCCCGGCCGACCGCTGCACCCAGGCGCTCGTCGGGTCCGGCCCGTTCACCCTGAAGAGCTACACCACCAA
Source organism: Pseudonocardiales bacterium (assembly GCA_025966155.1). Taxonomy (GTDB): domain Bacteria; phylum Actinomycetota; class Actinomycetes; order Mycobacteriales; family Jatrophihabitantaceae; genus RYN-150. Next base: position 12,027 of record JAOPVO010000135.1, on the reverse strand, counting down.
CCAGGCCGTCGTGCTGTCCAAGCGCGCCGGCTACAACTGGGGCTCCCAGCTGTTCACCACCAAGGGCGAGGCCAACCTCGACACGGTCACCTTCCAGATCGTCCCCGAGGCCGCGGTCCGCACCGGCAGTCTGCAATCGGGCCAGATCGACGGCATCGGCGGCGTCCCCCCGTCGGACGAGGCCGGCCTCGAGTCCGCCGGGTTCACCCTGCAGGCCAAGCGCAACCCCGGTGTCGTGTTCAACCTCCAGGCCAACACCAGCCGACCGGTCCCCTCCGACCCGGCCGTGCGCACCGCATTGCAGCGCGCGATCAACGGCCAGGAGATCGTCGACACCGTCCTGTCGGACAAGTTCGCCCCCGCCACCAGCGTGCTATCGACCACCACCCCCGACTACGTCGACCTCAGCTCCTCCTTCACGTTCGACCTCGCCAAGGCCAAGAAGACCCTCGACGACGCCGGCTGGAAGGCCGGCTCCGACGGAACCCGATCCAAGGACGGCACCAAGCTCGCCCTCACGGTCATCTACTCCCCCATCTACGGACCGAGCAAGGACGCCCTCGAGCTGCTCCAGCAGCAGGCCCGCAAGGCCGGGATCACGCTCAACCTGGAGCAGGTCGCCGTCGCCGACAGCGCCGCCCGCATCGCCGCCGGCGACTGGGACTACTTCTGGGCGAACCTGACCCGGGCCGACCCCGACATCCTGCGCACCCTCTACAGCTCGACCGGCGCCAACCGCGGCAAGCTCCCCGCCACCAGCGACCTGCAGACCGCGCTCATCGCCCAGGCCGCCGCCGGAGACCTCGCGGAGCGCAAGGCCCTCGTGGAGAAAGCACAGAAACTGATCATCGACAACGGGTACATCGTCCCGGTGTTCGAGCTCACCACCGTCCTCGGCCTGTCGCCGGACGTCCACGACGTGCGCTTCGAGGCCTCCTCCCGCCTCCAGCTGCACGACACCTGGAAGACCAGCTGACATGACCCTCCCAACGACGCGCCGCGTGGCGCCGGATAAGGAGCGGACCTGATGGGCCGCTACCTCGCCCGGCGCCTCGCGGCGGCGGTCGGCGTCCTCTGGGCGGCGTACACCCTCGCTTTCGCGATCCTCTACCTCCTCCCGGGCGACCCGGCCGAGATTCTCGCGGCCGGCGGGGAGAACACCGATCCCGATCCCGCGGCGCTGGAGAAGCTGCGGGCCGAGTACGGCTTGGACCGCCCGATCGCCGAGCAGTACTGGGACAAGCTCTGGGCCGCGCTGCACGGCAACTTCGGGGTATCGGTGACCAGTGGCCGCCCGGTGACCGACGTCATCAAGGACGCCGCGCCGTCGACGCTGCTGCTGACGTTCGGCGCGCTGGCGGCAGCGATTATCGGCGGCGCGCTGCTGGCGCTCATAGCCACCTATCCCCGCGGGGCCGGCCTGCGCCAGCTGCTGCTGTCGCTGCCGAGCCTCGCGGTCTCGGCGCCCACCTTCTGGGTCGGGCTGATCCTCGTCCAGCTCCTGTCGTTCCAGTGGCGGCTGCTGCCGGCCATCGGCAACGAGGGGTGGAAGTCGCTGGTGATGCCGGTGGTCACGCTGGCGATCCCGGTGTCGGCCGTGGTCGCGCAGGTCCTCGCCAAGAGCCTGCTGACCGAGCTGGGCTCGCCCTACGTCGAGATTGCGCACGCCAAGGGCGTCTCCCGCACCCGCATTCACCTGCGCCACGTCGCGCGCAATGCCGCTATCCCCACGCTCACCCTCGTGGGCGTGCTCACCGGCGAGCTTCTCGCCGGCACTGTGGTGGTCGAGACGGTGTTCTCCCGGGCCGGCATCGGGCGCGTCACGGCCGCGGCGGTCGAGCGCCAGGACATCCCGGTCGTGCTGGGGGTAGTCGTGTTCAGCGCCGCGATCTTCGTCGTGGTCAACCTGCTGATCGATCTCGTGTATCCGCTGCTCGATCCGCGGATCGCCCAGAACGGGGCCCGCGCATGACCGACCTGTCCCTCACCCAGGTCGGCCTCGGCCTCGACCGCGACGAGCCGACGCCGCCGACCGACGCAGCGCTCCGCGGGCCGTCCCGGGGCCGCGATCTGCTGCGCCTCCTGGCCCAGCCCGGCCTGGTGCTCGCGGTCATCGTCGCTGTCCTCGTCCTGCTCGCCGCATTCTTCCCCTCGGTCTTCACCGGCCGGGACCCGCTCGAGGCCGTGCCGAAGGACAAGCTCCAGGGACCGAGCCTGGAGCATCTGTTCGGCACCGATCAGCTCGGCCGCGACCTCTTCAGCCGTGTCGTCCACGGAGCCGCATTGTCGATGAAGGCCACCGTGATCGCCGTGTCCCTGGGCCTCGTCCTCGGGTCGCTGATCGGCCTGATTTCCGGGTTCTTCGGCGGCTGGCTGGACTTCGCGCTCATGCGGGTAGTGGAGGTTGTCCTGGCGATCCCGTCCCTGCTGCTGTCGCTGGCGATCATCACCGCCCTGGGCTTCGGGACGGTCAACGTCGCTATTGCCGTCGGCCTCGCCAGTGTGGCCCGATTCGCGCGGGTGATGCGCTCGGAAGTCCTGCGCGTCCGCGGCGCGGTGTTCGTCGAGGCCGCCAAGGCCGCCGGCGCCCGCTGGTACGAGATCCTCTTCCGGCATGTCCTGCCCAGCGCGCTCGGCCCGGCCACTGTGCTGGCCGCACTGGACTTCGGTATCGCGATCCTCGCGGTGTCCGCACTGAGCTTCCTCGGGTACGGAGCCAATGCACCGGCCCCGGAATGGGGGTCGCTGGTAGCCGGCGGACGCACGTACATCACCTCCGCCTGGTGGCTGACTGTCCTGCCCGGCGTCGTCGTCATGGCCGCAGTGCTGGCCACCAACCGGATCTCGCGCGCCGTCGACGGCGGGAGGAGCCGGTCATGACCGACACGATTGACGCAAGGACACCGCAGCATCTGCTCACGATTGATGGCCTGCGCGTCGCCTATCGCGGGCGCCGCGGCGAGGTCCGCGCGGTCGACGGCGTCGACCTCGCCGTCGGGGCCGGCCAGGTCGTTGCCGTGGTCGGGGAGTCCGGCTCGGGCAAGAGCACGCTGGCCCATGCCGTCATCGGGCTATTGCCGGCCGGCGGCCGCATCGACGCCGGGCGCATCTCCTTCGCCGGGCGCGACGGCGAGCAGGACCTCGCCCGACTGAGCGAGCGGAAGCTCCGGGCCCTGCGGGGGCGCGACATTGGCCTCATTCCCCAGGACCCGAGTGTGTCGCTGAACCCGACGACCCGGATCGGCGCTCAGGTGGCCGAGGTCCTCATCGTCCACGGCCTGGCCAACTCCCGGAATGCGCACGTCGAGGCGGTGCAGGCCCTCGCCGACGCCGGGCTGCCCGATCCCGCCACCCGGGCCCAGCAGTTCCCGCATGAGCTGTCCGGCGGCATGCGCCAGCGGGTGCTCATCGCCATCGCCTTCGCCGCCAACCCGCGCCTGGTGATCGCCGACGAGCCGACAAGCGCGCTGGACGTCACCGTGCAGAAGCGCATCCTCGATCACCTCGGCATGCTGGTGCAGTCCCGGGGCACGTCGATCCTGTTGATCACCCACGATCTCGGCGTCGCGGCGGGCCGCGCCGACCAGCTCATCGTGATGTCGCGCGGTCGCGTCGTCGAGGCGGGCCGGACCGCGGACATCCTGGACAACCCGCAGCACGAGTACACCCGAAAGCTGCTGTCCGACGCGCCGAGCATGGCGTCGGGCTCGCTGATCGCCGGCCGCCGCACCGCTACAGCCACAGACACAGCCACAGCCAGGGAGCGCGGCGGCTCGGCCGACGATGCGGGGGCCGCGACGCCGGTGCCGCTGCTCCAGGTGTCCCACGTCGTCAAGCACTTCCCGCTTCCCCGGCGCGGCGGCGGCGAGCGGGTGCTCAAGGCCGTCGATGACGTCAGCTTCTCCATCGAGCGCGGCCGCACCCTGGCTCTGGTTGGGGAGTCCGGCTCGGGCAAGTCGACCACCGCGCGGCTCAGCATCGCCTTGACCGCCCCAACCAGCGGCTCCATAGTCTTCGATGGGCTGGACCTGGTGAAGGCCCGCTCCGGGGAGATCCGCCGGGCGCGGCAGTCCATGCAGATCGTGTATCAGAACCCGTACACGTCCCTCAGCCCGCGGCTGACGGTCTCGCAGATCGTCGAGGAGCCGCTGCGGATCTTCCGGGTCGGCAGCAAGGCCGAGCGGCGGGCCGCGGCCGCCGACCTGATCGACCAGGTCGCGCTCCCGGCATCGGTGCTCAGCCGGAGGGCGGCCGAGCTCTCGGGCGGGCAGCGCCAGCGCGTCGCGATTGCCCGCGCGCTCGCCCTGTCGCCGTCGCTGGTGGTGTGCGACGAGCCGGTCTCCGCCCTCGATGTCACCGTCCAATCGCAGATCCTCGCGTTGCTGGTCGACCTGCAGGCCGAGCGCAACCTGAGCTACCTTTTTATCTCGCACGACCTCGCAGTGGTTCGGCAGATCGCCGATGACGTCGCGGTCATGCGCAACGGCCAGATCGTCGAGGCGGGACCCACGCAGCAGATCTACGCGGCACCGCAGCACGAGTACACGCAGGAACTGCTGAACGCGGTGCCAACCCGGGCCGCCCGCACGACCCGACCCAACTGAGGAGACGACGATGTCTGCTGCGCCTGCAGCCCTGTCCGTGCTCGACCTGACGCCGGTGCCGTCCGGGTCATCGCTGAGCGACGCCGTGCGCAACACGATCGACCTCGCGCAGCACGCCGAGCAGGCCGGGTATCGCCGCTACTGGCTGGCCGAGCACCACCTGAATCCTGGTGTCGTCGGCACGGCCCCGGCGGTGCTGATCGGGGCGGTGGCCTCGGCCACGTCCACGATCCGGGTCGGGTCCGGCGCCGTGCAGAGCGGCCACCGGACCTCGCTGTCGATCGCCGAGGAGTTCGGGCTGCTGTCGGCCCTGCACCCGGATCGGATCGACCTGGGCCTGGGCCGCTCGGGCAACCGGAAGGCAATGGCCGCGCTCGCCGCGCAGATCGCCGCCAAGCAGGAGGCGGCCCGGGCGGCCGGCGAGGTCGCGCCGCCGCCCGCGCCCACGCCGCCGACCACGGTGCGGGACGGGGTGATCCTGCCTCCGCCATATCGGCCGGCCGGCCTGTTCGGCTCGCCGCGCTTCATCCTGCAGATGCGCCTGCTCCAGCAGGCCAACGCAGAGGCCGCGAACTACGGCGACCTCGTCGAGGAGATCCTGGCGTTCCTGCGCGATGACTACGTGTCGCCCGAGGGCGTGGTCGCCCAGATCATCCCCGGCGGCGCCAAGGGCGTCGAGACCTGGCTGCTGGGCAGCACCGGCGGCGAGACCGCCGAGCTGGCCGGGCGCCTCGGCCTGCCGTTCGCCGCCAATTACCACGTGAGCCCATCCGGTGTGTTCGATGCGGTCGAGGGCTACCGAGCCGCCTTCCAGCCCTCGCAGTACCTGAGCGAGCCGCAGATCATCGTGTCGGCCGACGTCGTGGTGGCCGGGTCCGACGACGAGGCACGGGAACTGGCGTCCCCATATGGGATGTGGGTCCGCAGCATCCGCCGGGCCGAGGGCGCGATCCCTTACCCCACCCCCGAGCAGGCCCACGCGTACGAGTGGACCCCGGAGGATCGCGCCCTGGTCAAGGACCGGATCGACACCCAGATCGTCGGCTCCCCCGCCACTGTCGTGGAGAAGCTCGCCGCGCTGCGGAATGCCACCGGCGCGCACGAGCTTCTGATCACGACGATCACCCACGATCACCACGACCGCGTGCGCTCCTATGAGCTGCTCGCGAAGGAATGGAGCACCCAGTGACCGCGGTCGACACCACATTCGCCAGCCCCGTCGACGTCGCGGCATTCGGCTCCTATCGGATCAACCGGCCCGTCGGCGACACGCGCCCGACCTACCGCTTCGTGAACCGCATCGGTGTCGACGACTCCGAGGTGTTCCCCGCGCGCCCGGGCGTCTTCCACATCTACGCCGGCTGGTTCTGCCCGTGGGCCCAGCGAACGACGATCGTGCGCGAGCTGGCGGCGCTGCAGGACGTCGTGAGCGTCTCCTACGTCGATGGCGCCCGCGACGCCCGGGGCTGGGCCTTCCGCGAGACCAATGGCCCCGACCCGGTCAACGGCTTCGCGCTTCTGCGGGACGCCTACGAGGCGACCGAGCCGGGCTTCGATGGCCACGTCTCGGTGCCCACTCTGTGGAGTCGCGCCGACAACGTGGTGGTAAGCAACAACTACCGGCTTATCGGGATCGACCTGGCGACCAAGTTCGGCGAGTTCGCCGGGCCCGGCGCCATCGACACCTACCCGCTGGCGCTCCGGGCCCGCATCGACGATCTCGATCGCTGGCTGGGCCCGGTCGTGAACTGGGGCGTCAACGCGGCCGCCGGCAGCGGCGAGCCGGCCGAGGCCGCCCGCCGCGAGCTGCTCGGGACCTTCGAGGAGCTCGACACGCAGCTGACGGCATCGCGCTACCTGCTGGGCGACGCGATTACCGAGGCCGATGTTCGGCTCTGGGTCACGCTGGTCCGCTTCGATGTCCAGGCCAATGCCGCCCGGACCATCGTGTCGGGCCTCGATGCGTACCCGAATCTCTGGGCCTATGCGCGCGACCTCTATAGCCACCCGGCGTTCCAGGTGACGACCCGATTCGAGGCCTTCACCAGCACGGGCGCGACGCGCCCTGACTGGGACGCCCCGCACGGGCGCGGCAATGCCGGTGAGTGAGCTCCTGATCGCCCTCGAGGTCGATGGCGATGGCGCGCACCCCGCCGCCTGGCGCCAATCCGGCCGTGCGCCCGGCGACGTCCTGACCGCCCGGGCGACGGCCGCGATCGTGGCTTCGGCCGAGGCCGCCGGCGTCGCGCTCGTGACCTTCGACGACGCGCCGACCCCGCCGAGTGACTCCCTCGACGCCGCCGGCCGCATCGAGGCGGGATCGCGCGCAGCCTATGTATCGACCCTCACCGACCGCATCGGCCTGGCGCCGACCCTGCACGCGACGGTGACCGAGCCCTTCCACCTCGCCACGCAGCTCGCCAGCCTCGACTGGGCCACGAACGGGCGCGGTGCCTGGGTTGTGGGCGCAGCAAATGACGCCGACGGCCGCGCGACGATCGGCGAGAAGCCGTTGAGCGCGGACGCACTGCATCGGGAGCTATCGGATGTGGTCGATGTCGCGCGGGCGCTCTGGGATTCCTGGGAGGACGACGCCGTCATCAAGGATGGGGCCACCGGCCGCTACCTCGATCCGCAGAAGGTGCACCCCGTCTCCTTCACCGGCGCGGACTTCACCATCACCGGCCCGTTGATCACCCCGCGCCCGCCGCAGGGCCAGCTGGTCGTGCTCGCCGCCGACGCCCTGGGCCTGGCCGACCGCGCCGACATCGTGCTCATCAGCGCGCCGGACACCGCATCGATCGCCGACCGGGCCCAAGAGGCCAAGGCCGCCGGGGCGGCGCTGGCCTTCGCCGAGCTCCAAGTCGTGCTGGACGCCGGCCACTCGGCAGCCGCGCGGCTGGCGGAGCTGGACGAGTCGACGACGTGGCGCGATGACGCCAAGCTGCGCTACATCGGATCGGCGACCGGACTCGTCGACCTGCTGACGTCGCTCTCGGGCATTGTCGATGGCGTCCGCCTGCACCTGGCTGTGCACGCTATCGATCTGCCGATCCTGGCCGAGCAGGTCCTACCGGCTCTCACGGCCGCGGGCGTGCATCGGGCCCCCCAGGCCGGCGACACCCTGCGCCAGACCCTCGGACTTTCCCGCCCGATCAGCCGGTTCGCCGCACTGACATCCACAGGAGGCCCGCGATGACCGCATCCAGTGGCAGCGAGGACAGCGGCATCGACACCGGCGCGCCGTACGACCACGACGCGCACGTCCACCTGGGCGTGTTCTACAGCGGCGTCGGTCCGCAGGTCATCTGGACGGATCCGTCCGCCGCCCCGCAGATGCCGCGCGAGACGTTCATCAATGTGGCGCAGCTGCTCGAGCGCGGGCTGTTCGACGCGTTCTTCCTCGGCGAGGGCCTTCGGGTCCGGGAGAGCAAGGGCCGCGCGTTCGACCTCGATGTCGCGGGCCGCCCGGATGCGATCACCCAGCTGAGCATGCTGGCCGGCGCGACGCAGCGGATCGGGCTGGTCGCGACGCAGAACGCCACCTACAACTTCCCGGCCGACCTCGCCCGTCGCCTCGCCAGCCTGGACATCCTCTCCGATGGCCGCGCGGGCTGGAATGTCGTCACCACCGACAACGCCTGGACGGGCGAGAACTTCCGGCACGGCGGCTGGCTGGACCACGAGCGCCGCTATGAGCGGGCGACGCAGATGGTCCAGGCAGCCAAGGCGCTCTGGGCCTCCTGGGACGACAACGCCGCGGCGGACTCCCCCGCGGCCAAGAGCTGGGCCCGCCCCGGGTCCATCGAGACCGTCGAGCGCAGCACGGATCTGGTGTCGCTGCGCGCCCCCGGCACATTGCCGCCGAGCCGGCAGGGCCGACCGGTGCTGTTCCAGTCCGGCGATTCGGCCGGCGGGCGGGAACTCGCCGCGCAGCACGCCGATGTCGTGTTCTCGGCCAACGGCCCCTTCGAGAAGGCCGTCGTCTACGCGCGCGACCTCCGGCAGCGCCTGGCCGCGCATGGGCGCGGCCCGAACTCGGTTCGCATCCTGCCCGGCGCCTCGGTCATCCTGGGCGACACGGAGCAAGACGCGAAGGACAAGGCGGAGTGGGTCCGCGACCTCCAGCTGTCCGGCCCCCGCGCGATCGCGTTCTTCGAGCAGTACTGGGGCAGCGATCTGTCCGCCTACGACCCCGACGGACCATTGCCGGCTATCGAGCCGGTCCAGGGCGAGCTGGATCCGTCACGCGGGACGATCTCCATCGCCGACCGCACCGGCAAGATGGACCGGATCCGGGAGTGGCGACGCCGCTCGGACGAGGATGGGCTGTCGATGCTGCAGCTGTTCCGCGAGGCGACCGCCCGCCAGTCGGCCTTCGTGGGCACCCCCGCCCAGATCGCCGACCAATGGGCCCGCTACGTGCGCACCGGCGCCGCCGACGGGTTCAACATCAGCCCGCACCTCGTCCCCTCCTCGCTGAGCGACATCGTCGACACGCTGGTGCCCGCCCTGCAGGACCGCGGCGTCTACCGGACGGCCTATGAGGGCACCACGCTGCGCGAGCATTTGGCGCTAACTCCGTTGAACCGCTGAGGAAACTGTGCCAGTGAGCAATTCCGACATCCTCGACCAGGTGGCCTGGGCCTCGCTCGCCGGCCGCCATGCCATCTTCGCAGAGGGCGGCGATAAGGCCCGGCGCTACCAGACGGATGTCTCGCCGTTCGCAGCGCTCGAGCCGGACGCCGATGCGGGGTCCTGGGCGCAGCTGGCCGCTCTCGTCGGCGCGGGTCGCGTCGTGACCCTCGTCGGCGCCAGCAATCCGCCGGACGGGTGGACGGAGGTCGGCAACATCCCGGGAGTGCAGCTCATAGCTACCGATGGGTTTAGGACGGAGCCGCTGCCCGAGGCGCTTGTGCTCGGAGATGATGACGTCGACGAGATGCTGGACCTTGTGGGCCGAACCCGACCAGGGCCATTCCTGCGACGGACCAACCACCTGGGGCGCTATATAGGCATCCGGCGCGATGGCGCGCTCATCGCCATGGCGGGCGAGCGCACGCAGCCGCCGGGGTTCACCGAGATCAGCGCGGTGTGCACCGATCCTGCGTACCAGCGCCAGGGCCTGGCGGCCGCCCTCGTGCGCGATGTCGCCCACGTCATCCGCGATCGAGGCGAGACGCCCTTCATGCACGCCTCGGCGACGAACGAGAACGCGATCCGGCTGTACCTGTCCATGGGCTTCGCATTGCGGCGCACCGTGACGTTCACGTCGTTCCGCACGCCGGTCTGAGCGACTTATGCAACGCCAGCGTCGACTATCGATGCTGGCGTTGCACACGTCACGCGGTTAGAGCGGCGCGAGGCCGAGGTGATCCCGGAGGGTCGTTCCCTCGTACTCCGTGCGGAAGACGCCCTTCTCCTGCAGGATCGGGACCACCTCGTCGACGAAGCGGTCCAGCCCTCCGGGCGTGATGTGCGGGGCCAGGACGAAGCCGTCGCTGGCATCGGCCTGGACGAAGTCGTTCAGCGCGTCGGCGATCGTCGACGCCGAGCCGACGAACGACTGGCGGCCGGTGACCTCGACGATGAGCTCGCGGATCGACAGGCTCTTGGCCTCCGACAGCTCCCGCCACTGCTTGGCGGTGGCCAGCGGGTCCTTGTACATCCGCACGCTGGCCCGGCCCTTCGAGATCAGGCTCTCGCCGATGACCGGGTCGATGTCCGGCAGCGGGCCATCGGGGTCGTAGGAGCTCAGGTCGCGGTTCCATAGCTGCTCGAGGAACTTGATCGCCGTCTGGCCGCTGACCTGCTGGAGGCGCACGACGTGCGCCTCCTCCTGCGCGTCGGCATCGGTGTCGCCGAGGATGAAGGTGGCGGCCGGCAGGATCACCAGCTGGTTGTAGGTGCGCCCGTACTTGGCCAGGCGGCCCTTGACGTCGGCGAAGAAGGCCTGGCCGGCATCGATGGTGCCGTGCCGGGTGAAGATCGCGTCGGCGGTGGCCGCGGCGAACTCGCGGCCCTCCTCGGAGTCCCCCGCCTGGAGGATGACCGGACGGCCCTGCGGGCTGCGCGGCACCGAGAACTGGCCCTTGATGTCGAAGTGGGCATCGTGGTGCTCGAACGACCCTGCGTCGGCGCGGCTCAGGAAGACGCCGGTCTCCTTATCGGCGATGATCTCGTCGCCGTGCCAGGAGTCGAACAGCTCCCAGGTGGTGTGCATGAACTGCTTGGCCCGGTCGTAGCGCTGGTCCTGCTCCAGGAACCCGCCGCGGCGGAAGTTCTCGCCCGTGAAGGCATCCCACGAGGTGACGACATTCCAGGCCGCGCGGCCGGCCGAGAGGTGATCCAGCGACGCGAACTGCCGCGCGACCTCATAGGGCTCGTTGAAGGTCGAGTTGATGGTGCCGGCGAGGCCCAGGCGGTCGGTGACGGCCGCGAGCGCCGCCAGCACGGTGAAGGTATCCGGGCGGCCCACGACATCGAGGTCGTAGATCTTGCCGCTCTGCTCGCGCAGCCGGAGGCCCTCAGCCAGGAAGAAGAGGTCGAACTTGCCGCGCTCGGCGGTCTGGGCCATGTGCTGGAACGAGCTGAACTCGATGTGGCTGCCGCCGGCCGGGTCGCTCCACACCGTGGTGTTGTTGACGCCCGGGAAGTGCGCAGCCAGGTGGATCTGCTTCAACGGCTTGGTCATCGGAGCCTCTCGGATCAGGGCTATCGCCGGAGCCGGGGCTTGGGCTCGATAGCCGCGCTTGCCCGGCAGATATGCCGGGCCCGGTCGTCACCTGGGGCACCCCACCGCGGACGAGGGTTGCCGGTCAGCCAGCCAGGGCTTGTTGCTGACGCTCATAACCTGGTGCCAACGGTAACCCGTCGGTCCGCGACACGCAATTTCGGCAGCTCTATGCCTGTAGAGCTACAAGACAAATAGGCGGCCACCTGCCGACGCCGCGGCCCGGCGGCGGCGGCGTAGCGTTCGGGCGACCGGCAAGACCAGGGATAGCAGGGAGTTCATCGGTGGGAATCGCAGTCGTCGTCGGCAATCCGAAGCGTCAGTCGCGCACGCTCGAGGCTGCGGTGCACGTGGCCACGGAGCTGGGCGGCACGGCGCCGACGGTGGTCATCGACGTGATCGACCTCGGCGCCGGTCTCCTGGGGTGGGGCGATCCGGCCGTGGCCGAGGCGCTGGCCGCTGTGCAGGGCTCCGACGCGGTCGTGTTCGCGTCGCCGACCTACAAGGCCACCTACACCGGGCTGCTGAAGCTGTTCCTGGACCAGATCCCCGCCGACGGGCTGGCCGGCATCGTGGGGTTCCCGCTGATGCTCGGCGGCGGCCCCGGCCACATGCTCGCCCCCGAGCTGCTGCTCAAGCCCGTGCTCGTGGAGCTCGGCGCGATCTGCCCGGTCAAGGGCCTCTACCTCC